>VGBO01000015.1 GCA_016870475.1 Actinomycetota bacterium
GTGGCTCGCGGGTATGGAGTTCCCCCGCTACGTGAGACAGGGGTGGTTGTCAGATCAGGCCGCTACGGTGTGCCGCTGATGTGGCAGGCCCTACGCGACCGCAGCCTGGTCGTGAACCGGAAGCGGGTCGTGCGGCTGATGCGCCGCCATGGCATGGCCGGCCGGCACATTCGACGCCGGGTCCGGACCACGACTGCGGGCGAGGACGGGTTCTTCATCCCGGATCTGGTCGGTCGGCGCTTCGACGTCGGCACACCCGACCGAGCCTGGGTACAGGACATCACCTACCTCGCGACCGGTGAGGGATGGTTGTACATGGCGTCGGTGCTCGATCGAAGTTCGCGTCACCTGCTGGGCTTCGCGCTCGACGATCACCTGCGCACCGAGCTCGTCTTGCGTTGAAGATGGCGATCGGCGCCCGGGGCGGAGAGGCCCGCGGCGTGCTCGCGCATGCGGACCGTGGCACCCAGTACACGAGCTACGACTACCTTGAGTTCTGCGCTGACAGCCATGTGCGTGCGTCGGTGGGTCGGACCGGGATCTGCTACGACAACTCCGTCGCCGAGTCGCTCTGGGCGTCGCTGAAGCGGGAGTGCATCAAGGGCCAACGGTTCGCGACCCGAGCCAAGGCCCGCCGCGCGATCCTCCGCTGGATCAACTGGTACAATACGGAACGGATCCACACCACCCTCGACGGGCAACCACCCGTCAAGTACGAATAGCAGTACCTTCAAGCCTCATAAACCCCGTCCGGTCCGCGGGGAGATGCCCAACCAACCCGCAAGCCCTAGCCCCGGGACCAAATCAAGCGAGCACACTGGGGCCAATCCGAGTTGACACACTCACTCCGTGGTTGTGTCACAGTGTGTCCCGACCCGAGGAGGTTCAACCGTGAATGAAGTCATGTTGACGGCCGACAACTACACACTCGTGTACAACGCCCTGTCCTTCGGCACCGCAGTCATGCTCGGTGCGTTCGTCTATTTTCTCACGCAGATCAACAGCGTGGCCAAGGCCTACCGATCCGCTATCGCCGCGTCGGCGGTCGTCGTCGGGATCGCCGGCTACCACTACTTCCGGATCTGGTCCGGGTTTGCCGAAGGCGAGCTGAACGAGGGCTACCGCTATGCGGACTGGCTCATCACCGTTCCGCTACTCGTCATCGAGCTGCTCATCGTGCTCGGTGTGGCGAACGAGCTCCGCAAGAAGCTGATGATCCGGTTGGTTCCCGCCACCGTTGCGATGATCGCGCTGGGCTATCCGGGCGAGATCTCCACCGACAACGGCACGAAGTGGCTGTTCTGGGCGCTGGCGATGATTCCGTTCCTCTACATCCTTTGGGAGCTGAGCGGGCAGCTGCGAGCGGCGGCGTCTCGTGAATCGGGGCCGGTCGCCCGCGCAATCAAGAACGCCACCCTGGTGTTGCTCGTGACCTGGTGTGTGTATCCGATCGCGTATCTCTTCCCGGTCTTCGATTCGTCCTCGGAGGGTCTCGAGGTCCTGCGCCAGGTCGGCTACACCGTGGCCGACATCACGGCGAAGGCGCTGTACGGCCTGATGATCCTCGGCATCGCAAAGGCGCGAACGGCTGCAGAGGAATGAAGCGTTCCGGGATTCGTGGTGGCTCTATTCCTTGAGAGGATGGAGCAATGCCCAACCATGGGAAGTACCCCGACGAGCTGCGTGAGCGTACAGTGCGGATGGTCCTAGATCGCGGTCACGAGTGCGGGTCGCAGTGGGCAGCGATCTGCTCTGTCGCCGAGAAGCTGGGACCGAAGCCGGAGACCGTGCGGTTGTGGGTCCGTTAGGCCGAACGCGTTAGCGGTCGTCGGCCTGGAGCCACGACGGATGAACTCGCTGAGCTGAAGCGCTTGAAGCGTGAGAACGCCGAGTTGCGCCGTGCGAACGAGATCCTGAAGGCGGCCGTCCGTTTCTTCGGGGCGGAGCTCGACCGCCAGTCGAAGAAGTGTTCCGGTTCATCGACGAACACCAGGATCGGCGCAGCGGTCAGCCGCGTTGGGGAATCGAGCCGATCGCCAAGGTGCTTTGCATCGCCCCATCGACGTATCACCCTGCGAAGAAGCGACCGCCGTCCGCGAGAGCGGTCCGGGCGCGGAACTCCAGCCGCAGATCCTGCGTGTATGGGAACAGAACCTTGCGGTCTACTGCGCCGACAAGATCTGGCATCACCTGAAACATGAAGACGGTGTGCGCGTCGCACGTTGCACCGTCGAGCGGCTGATGGCCGACATGGGCCTGCAGGGCTGCCGGCGGGGCCGGGTGTGGATTCGCACCACCGAAGGCGACGTCCGCCTCGTCCGACCGGCCGACCTGGTCGAGCGTCAGTCCCGAGCCCCGTCACCGAACCGGTTGTGGGTCGCGGACCTGACCTACGTCAAGACACACTCGGGCTGGGTCGACGTCGCGTTCATCGTCGACGTCTACTCACGCGTGGTCGTCGGCTGGCAAGCCTCACGCTCACTGCGTAGCGATCTGGCGATCGGCGCGCTCGAGATGGCCGTGTTCAACCGCCGCTGTCAGGGCGCAGACCTGTCCCAGCTGACGCACCACAGCGATAGGGGCGTTCAATATCTCAGCGTGCGCTACTCCCAGCGACTCGCCGACAACTCGATCGTCGCGTCGGTCGGGTCGAAGGGCGACAGCTTCGATAACGCCATGGCCGAATCGTTCAATGGTTTCTACAAATGGGAGTTCATCTACCCGAAAGGCCCCTGGCGCGGCCTCGACGACGTCGAGTTCGCCACCCTCACCTACGTCGACTGGTTCAACCACCGTCGCCTTCACGGCGAAATCGAACCCGGCCCCGGCTTCACAACGCCAGCAGCATTCGAGGCCGCCCACTACGGTCAACAGAATTCAGCCGACCAGGCCGAGACTCAAACCACCGAGCCTCTATGAGACCCGGGGTAGCTGATGGTGAGCATCCTTCGAGCGGCACCTTCCGGCACCACAGATCAGATGTCACCGGATCACGCGGCAGTCCCAGGCCCTCCCCCGTGGGGTACGGGTGCGTGTCGGAGGGGGGACTTGAACCCCCACGTCCTTGCGGACACTAGCCCCTCAAGCTAGCGCGTCTGCCTATTCCGCCACTCCGACATGATCCGCCGCCCGAGGGCAGCGGAGGGAAAACTTAGCAAGCCGAGCCCACCCGGTGCGACCCGGCAGCAGCCCGCAGGCCGCCACCGCTCACAGGTCGAGCAGCAGCGCCGTACCCATGGTCGCGAACACGAACACGAGCGCCACGACGATCGTGAGCCGGTCGAGGTTCCGTTCCATCACCGTGGAACCGGCAGCGTTCGCCGAGCCCTGACCGCCGCCCAACAGGTCGGACAGACCACCGCCCCGCCCGCTGTGGAGCAGCACGAGGAACAACAGGGCGATCGCCGACAGGATCTGCAGCGGCAGCAGCAGGTAGAGCACCGGCGGAGCCTACCCCTGCGGCGCAGCGAGCCGGAACTGCACGATCGCCGCGAAGCTCTCCGCCTCGAGCGCCGCACCGCCGACGAGCGCACCGTCGATGTCCGGGCAGGCCATGAGCGCCGGGGCGTTGTCGCCCTTCACCGACCCGCCGTACTGGATCCGCACCGACTCGGCCGCCGCCGCACCCCACTTGCCGGCGACCGTGCGGCGCAGCAGACCGCACACGGCCTGCGCGTCCTCCGCGCTGGCGGTGCGGCCGGTGCCGATCGCCCAGATCGGTTCGTAGGCGATCACGAGCCCGCCGACCACATCGGCCTTCAGCCCGTCGAGGCCGGCGAGCACCTGGCCGGTGACCTTTGCGTCGGTGCCGCCCGCCTCACGCTCCTCGAGCGTCTCGCCGCAGCACAGGATCGTGGTCATCCCCGCCTTCAGTACCGCCTTCACCTTGCGGTTCACGTCGTCGTCGGTCTCCCCGAACAGCTCACGCCGCTCCGAATGCCCGACGATCACGTACCGCACGTTCAGCTTCGCGAGCATCGGCGGCGCCACCTCGCCGGTGAACGCCCCCTTCTCCTCCCAGTGGCAGTTCTGCGCACCGAGCGCGATGCCGATCTTGTCGGACTCGAGCACCGTCTGCACCGACCGCAGGTCGGTGAACGGCGGGTGCACCGATACCTCGACCGCTTCGAGGTCGTCCTTGCCCAGCACGTACCCCAGCTTCTGCACGAGCGCGATCGCGTCGAAGTGGTTGTGGTGCATCTTCCAGTTGCCCGAGATCAACGGCATGCGAGCCATGAGCTCCCCCTTCAGGCGTTCGGCGCCTGGCGGAGCGCCGCGAGGCCCGGCAGGTCACCCTGCTCGATGAGTTCCAGCGACGCACCGCCGCCGGTGGAGACATGGTCGATGCGGTCCTCGAGACCGAACTCCGCGACCGCAGCCGCCGAATCGCCGCCGCCGATCACCGTGAACCCACCGCAATCCGCCACCGCCTCGGCGACCGCACGGGTACCCGACGCAAACCGCGGGTCCTCGAACGCCCCCATCGGTCCGTTCCACAGCACCGTGCGGGCCTCGCGGATCACGTCGCCGTACGCCGCGGCCGTACCCGGCCCGACATCGACGCCCATCCACCCTTCCGGCAGCGACGCACCGGTCTGGCGCACCTCACCACCGGCCGCAGGGTCGAACAGCTTCCCGCCCGGCCCGAGCGCGGTCACGTCCTCGGGCAGCAGCAACCGGTCCCCCGCCTTGGCGAGCAGGTCACGGCAGGTGTCCAACATGTCGGTCTCGCACAATGACGAACCGACCGACCGGCCCTGCGCGGCGAAGAACGTGAAACACATCGCCCCACCCACGAGCAACGTGTCGCACACGTCGAGCAGCGCCTCGATCACCCCGAGCTTGTCCGACACCTTCGACCCGCCGAGGATCGCCACGAACGGGCGCCGCGGCTCGTTCCGCACCCCGAGCAGCACCTCGACCTCACGGGCGAGCAGCCGACCGGCCGCCGACGGCAACGTGCGCGGCGGCCCGACGATGGAGGCGTGCGCACGGTGCGACGCACCGAACGCGTCGTTCACGTACGCGTCGAACCCCTCGACGAGACGCGCCGCGAACGCCGGGTCGTCGGCCTCCTCACCGGCGTCGAACCGCAGGTTCTCCGCGAGCTCCACCCCGGGGGCGAGCTCCGCCAGGCGGGCACGCACCGGATCCATCGAGAACGCCGGATCCGGCTTCCCCTTCGGACGGCCGAGGTGCGAACACGCCACGACCCGCGCCGCGCCCTGCGCCTGCAACCACTGCAGGGTCGGCGACGCGGCGCGGATGCGCAGGTCGTCGGTGATCACCCCGTCCCGGATCGGGACGTTGAAATCGACCCGCACGAGCACCGACCGGCCGGCGAGCGGCGGCAGGTCCTCGAGCGTGGGGACGCCGAAGACGGCCACGAGGTCAGCGCTTCCCGCTCACGACCTTCACGAGGTCGACGAGCCGGTTCGAATAACCCCACTCGTTGTCGTACCAGCCGAGGATCTTCACGAGGTTCCCCTGCGACATGGTCAGCGGTGCGTCGAACGTGCACGACGCCGGCGACCCGACGATGTCCGAGGACACGATCGGATCCGTCGAATAGGTGAGCACCTTCGACAGCGGACCCGACGACGCCGCCAGCCGGAACGCCTCGTTGATCTCCTCGACCGTCGCGTCCTTGCTGATGATGCCCGTGAAGTCGGTCACCGAGCCGTCCGGCACCGGCACCCGCAGCGCCGTGCCGTCGAGACGGCCCTTCATCGCCTGCAGCACGAGCCCGGTCGCCCGGGCGGCACCCGTCGACGACGGCACGATGTTCACGCCCGCCGCACGGGCACGACGCAGGTCGCTGTGCGGGAGATCCAACAGGTTCTGGTCGTTCGTGTACGCGTGGACCGTCGTCATCAGGCCCTTCTCCACACCGAACGCGTCGTCGAGCACCTTGATCATCGGCACGAAACAGTTCGTCGTGCACGACGCGTTCGACACCACCAGGTGCGACGCCGGGTCGAAGGTGTCGTCGTTGACGCCGACCACGAACGTGGCGTCCGCACCGTCGCACGGAGCCGACACGATCACCCGGGGGGCACCACCCTCGAGGTGGGCGGCCGCCTTGTCACGCGAGGTGAACACACCCGTCGACTCGATCACCACGTCGACCCCGAGCTCGCCCCACGGCAGCTTCGCCGGCTCACGCTCGGCGAGGACCTTCAGCGCCTTGCCGCCGATCGTGATCTGCCCGTCGCCCGCCGCCACATCGGCGTCGAGACGACCCATCACCGAGTCGTACTTCAACAGGTGCGCCATCGTGGCGAGGTTCCCGAGGTCGTTCACCGCCACGATCTCGATGTCGGCGCCCTGGCTGCGCACCGCCCGGAAGAAGTTGCGGCCGATGCGGCCGAAGCCGTTGATCCCGACTCGAACGGTCATTGCGGTTGGACCTCCACGTTGAGGGTGCTTGGGCACGATGACGTTCCGCCGACCACCGTCGGGCGGACCGCCGCAGCCTACGGGACGCGTTGCCGCCTGACAGGCACCTTTTCGGTCACCTCCGACGGGCAACCACGCTCAGCGGTCGATGTCGCGGTGGCCCACCTGCGCCTGCACACCGAACGTCCCGAGCATCCGGCCGACCGCCTCGGCGACCGCGACCGACCGGTGGTGCCCGCCGGTGCACCCGAAGGCGATCGTGAGATACGCCTTTCCCTCCCGCACATAGGCGGGAACCAGCAACTCCAACAGCGCGCCGAGCCGCTCGAGGAACGCCGTCGTGTCCGGATGACCGAGCACGTGATCGCGCACCGTCGCGTCCGTTCCCCGCAACGGACGCAACTCCGGCACCCAATACGGGTTCGGGAGGAACCGGCAGTCGATCACCAGATCCACATCGGTCGGCAAGCCCCACTTGTACCCGAAGGACACCACCGAGGTGCGCATGCGCTGGATCGCCTCGGAGGTGGCGAACGCCTCCTGCACCCGGGCCTTGAGCTGGTGCACGTTCAGCGACGACGTGTCGACGACCAGGTCGGCGTCGCCCTTCACCGACTGCAGGGCCTCACGCTCCGTGGCGATCGCCTGGGAGAGCGAACCCTCCGAGAACGGGTGCCGGCGACGCGACTCCCGGTACCGGCGCAACAACACCTCGTCGCTCGCCTCGAGGAACAGGATCCGCACCGCCGTCCCGTCATGGCGCAACGCCGCCAACGCGGGCGCCACCTCCGGCAGCTCCGGCGACGCGCCGACCACCAACGCCACCCGGTCGAAGTGCGACCCCGGCGCCCCCGCGGCCAGCTCGGCGATCTTCGGGATCAACGCCGCCGGCAGGTTGTCGACCACGAACCAGCCAAGATCCTCGAACACGTCCGCCGCGGTCGAACGACCCGCACCGGACATGCCCGTCACCACCACGAGCTCAGGCACCGGCCCCGCCCTCCCGTTCGGTCGCGAGCACCAACAACCGCGGGATCGACGCCGCCTCGGCGTACTCCGCCGCGAGCGCGAGGAACCCCGGCGGCGGCGCCGGCTCGTGCATGCGGACGATCCGCAGCCCCGCGTCCGCGAGAGCGTTCACGTACCGGCTCAGCGGACGGTGGATGAACGGGATGAACACGTCCTTCTGCACCTCCTCGACGCTCTGCTGCTCGACCAGGTACGGACCGATCCGCCAGTACTGCTCCGGCGGGTCGAGGACATGGTCATCGATCCAACCCGACCCCGGCGTCTGCAACAACGGGTGGTTCAGGAAGAACACGAACCGCCCACCCGGCTCGAGCACCCGGGCGACCTCGGCGATTGCGTCGTCGACCGCCTCGATGTGCTCGAACACCAGGCACGCCACCACCGTGTCGAAGGAGCCGTCGCGGAAGGGGAGCGTCGCCGCCCCGCTGCGGGCGTACGCCGGCCCGCCCGCCCGCTCGACCGCGACACGGACCTGCGCCCACGTCGGGTCCACGCCGACGACCACCTCGGCACCGCACCGCACCGCGAGCCGTGCCACCTGGCCCTCGCCGCAGCCGACGTCGAGCACGCGCCGCGACCCGGCGAGATGGTGCGCGGCGAGGGGCAGGATCTGCTCCTCGTACTCCGGGTCGGCGCCGTCGGTGAACCCGTCCTGCCACCAACCGGCGTGCGTCTCCCACAGATCCGCCTCGCTCACCGCGCCCCCCGCACCGCACCGCACACCGTCATGCGCACAGCGTTGCGCGCCGGGCGGGCGCACACGCGGACCCCGGCCACACTCACGACCGCCCCCGCGGCTGGCGCGCCCGCTCCACGATCGCCTCCGCGACCGTGTCCGGCAGCCACGACAGCGCCTGCAACTCCTCGAGCGTCGCCCGGCGCACCGCCGTCACCCCGCCGAGCTCACGCACGAGTCGGCGCCGACGCGCCGGACCGAGGCCGGCGACGTCGTCGAGCCAGGAACGGGTCATCCGCGCATTGCGCAACTGCCGCTGATAGGAGATTGCCACCCGGTGCGACTCGTCCCGCAACCGCTGTAGCAGGTAGAGCGCGTCCGACTGGCGGGGCAACCGCACCGGGTCCGCACGTCCCGGCAGGTACACCTCCTCGAACTGCTTCGCGAGCGCGCACACGGGGATGTCGTCACGGAGCCCGAACTCGTCGAGGACCCGGACCGCCACGCCGAGCTGCCCCTTCCCGCCGTCGACGACGAGCAGTTGCGGCGGGTACTGGAACCGGCCCCGCTCGGCGACCGGGCGCTCGCGATCCTCGACGTACGCGCCGAGGCGGCGCCGGAGCACCTCCTCCATCGCGGCGAAGTCGTCGTTGCCCGGCACGTCGCGCAACCGGAACTTCCGGTACTGCCCCTTCGCCGGGAGGCCGTCCTCGAACACCACCATCGACGACACGTAGTCGGTGCCCGACAGGTGGGAGTTGTCGTAGCACTCGATCCGCAACGGCGCCGCCGGCAGGTCGAGGTACCGGGCGAGCTCCTCGAGCGACCGCGACCGGGCGTTGATGTCGGCCGCGCGACGCATCCGGTGCCGGGTGAACTCCTCGGTTGCGTTCCGGGTGACCGTCTCGAGCAGCTCGACCCGCTCACCACGGCGCGGCACCCGCACCGCCACCTTCGACCCCCGCGCGTCGGCGAGCCACTGTTCGTACAGCTCCGGGTCGTCGGGAAGGTCCGGCACGAGCACCTGCTTGGGATACCCCTGCAACGGCTCCTCGGCGTACAACCCTTCGAGCACCACCCCGACGAGCTCACCCCGCGACAGCGCCTCGACCTTGTCGAGCACGAACCCCCGGCGCGCCACCACACGACCACGGCGCACCACGAACACCTGCACCGCCGCCTCGAGCTCGTCGTCCGCGATGCCGATCACGTCGAGGTCCTCGTCGCGCTGGCCGACGATCTGCTGGCGCTCGATCGCCTTGTGCACCGACGCCAGCCGGTCACGCAGACGGGCGGCCCGCTCGAACTCGAGATCGGTCGCCGCCGCACGCATCTCGGCCTCGAGCCGCTCGACGACCCCGTCGGTGTCGCCCTCGAGGAACTGCAGCAGCTCACGCACCAGCTCGCCGTAGGCGTCCTCCGTGATCGCCCCCACGCACGGACCCGAGCACTTCTCGATGTGGAACAGCAGACACGGCCGTCCGAGCCGCTCATGCGCGGCGAACTTGTGGTCCCGGCACGTGCGCACCGGGAACGTGCGCAACAACAGGTCGAGCGTCTCCCGGATCGCATACGCGTGCGTGTACGGCCCGAAATACCGCACGCCCTTGCGCTTCTGGCCCCGCACCACCGCCGGCCGGGGCCACCGGTCCTCCACGGTCACCGCAAGGAACGGGTACGACTTGTCGTCCACCATCCGCACGTTGAAGCGCGGACGGTGCTCCTTGATGAGGGAGAACTCCAACAGGAGCGCCTCGACCTCGTTGCGGACCTGGATCCACTCCACCGTCTCCGCCGCCGCGACCATCGCGGCGGTGCGCGGGTGCAACTGGTCGGGATGCTGGAAGTAGTTCCCGACCCGCTGCCGCAACGAGCGGGCCTTCCCCACGTACAGCACCCGACCCTCGGCGTCACGGAACTGGTAGGAGCCCGGCGCGTCGGGGATCGTCCCCGCCGGCGGACGCTGGACCACCGTCGTCCCCTACCCGGCCCGTCGACGGCGCGCCGGGCGCTTCGGCTCGGGATCTGCCACCACGTCGAGCAACGGCCGCAGGAACCGGCCGGTGTGGCTCGTCGGGTGCGCGGCGATGTCTTCCGGGGTGCCGGCGGCGACCACCCGTCCACCGCCGCTCCCGCCCTCCGGACCGAGGTCGATCACCCAGTCCGCCGTCTTCACGACATCGAGGTTGTGCTCGATCACGAGCACCGTGTTCCCGGCGTCGACGAGCCGCTGCAACACGCCGAGCAGCTTGCGCACGTCCTCGAAGTGCAACCCGGTCGTCGGCTCGTCGAGCAGGTAGATCGTGTGCCCCGTCGACCGCTTCGCGAGCTCCGTCGCGAGCTTCACGCGCTGCGCCTCACCGCCCGACAGCGTCGGCGCCGACTGCCCGAGCCGCACGTACCCGAGCCCGACGTCGACGAGGGTCTCGAGGTACCGCACGATCGCCGGCTGGTTCGCGAAGAACTCCACCGCCTCCGAGCACGGCATGTCGAGCACCTCGGCGATCGACCGCCCCTTGAACGTCACATCGAGCGTGTCCCGGTTGTAACGGGCGCCCTTGCACACCTCGCACGGCACGTACACGTCGGGCAGGAAGTGCATCTCGATCTTGATCGTGCCGTCACCCGCACAGTGCTCGCAGCGGCCGCCCTTCACATTGAAGCTGAACCGGCCGGGCTGGTAGCCGCGGACCTTCGCCTCCGTCGTCGTCGCGAACAGCTTCCGCACGTGGTCGAACACGCCCGTGTACGTCGCCGGGTTCGACCGGGGGGTCCGACCGATCGGCGACTGGTCGATCGCGATCACCTTGTCGAGGTGCTGGAGTCCGGTGATCGAACGGTGCAGCCCCGGCGGCGTGCGCGACCCGTAGATCCGGGCCATCAACGCGTGCAGGAGGATGTCGTTCACGAGCGTCGACTTGCCGCTGCCCGACACCCCCGTCACCGCGACGAACACCCCGAGCGGGAACTCGACGTCGATGTCGGCGAGGTTGTTCTCGCGCGCACCCTTCACGACGAGCCGCTGCGCACCGGGGGTCCGGCGATCGGTCGGCACCTCGATCCGGCGACGACCCGACAGGTACTGCCCGGTCACCGAGTCCGGGTGCTCGAGCAGACCGGGCACCGGCCCCGAGTACACGACCGTGCCGCCGTGCTCGCCCGCCCCCGGACCGACGTCGACCACCCAGTCCGACACCTTGATCGTGTCCTCGTCGTGCTCGACGACGAGGACCGTGTTGCCGAGGTCACGCAGGTGCTCGAGGGTTCCGATCAGCCGGTGGTTGTCACGCTGGTGCAACCCGATCGACGGTTCGTCGAGCACGTAGAGCACACCGACGAGCCCGCTGCCGATCTGGGAGGCGAGCCGGATCCGTTGCGCCTCACCGCCTGCGAGCGTCGCCGCCGAACGCCCGAGCGACAGGTAGTCGAGCCCCACGTCACACAGGAACCGCAGGCGGGCGTTGATCTCCTTCAGGATCCGCTCGGCGATGAGCTGCTCCCGGTCGGTGAGCTCCAACGCAGCGATCACCCCGGTCGCCTCGCCGATGGACATCGACGACAACTCGGCGATGTTGTGCCCGCCGACCGTCACCGCGAGCGGCAACGGCGCCAGACGGGCGCCCTCGCACACGTGGCACGCCACCTCGCGCATGTAGCCCTGGATCACCTCGCGCTGCGCGTCGCTCTCCGACTCCGTGTACCGCCGCTGCAGGTAGGGGATCACCCCTTCGTACCGGGCCTGGAACGAACGACGACGGCCGTACCGGTTGCGGTACTGCACCTGCAGGCGCTCACCGTCGGGCACGCCGTGCAGCAGGATCTTGCGGGCCTTCGCCCCGAGCTTCGACCACGGCTCGTCCATCGGGATGCCCCGGTCCTCGGCCACCGTCGAGATGAGCAGCTGGAAGAACCGGGCGTGGCCGCTCGCCCACGGGGCGATCGCACCGTCCGCCAAGGACAGATCGGGGTTCGGGACCACGAGCTCCGGGTCGACCTCGTAGCGGGTACCGAGGCCGTCGCACGTCGGACACGCCCCGTACGGCGAGTTGAAGCTGAAGTTCCGGGGGGCGAGCTCCTCGAAGCTCTTCCCGTCGGAGGGCCGGGCGAGGTGCTCGGAGAACACCAGCGTCTGCGGGTCGGCGTCCTTCGGCACGAGCTCGACCTCGGCGACCCCCTCGGCGAGCCGCAACGCCGTCTCGAGCGACTCGGTGAGCCGCCGCTCGATCCCCTCCCGCAACACCAAGCGGTCGACGATCACCTTGATGTCGTGCACCTCGTAGCGGGCGAGCTTCAGCTCCGCGCTCCCCCCGACCACATCCGCGAGCTCGTAGGGGGCACCGTCGACGATCACCCGGGCGAACCCGTCACGGGCGAGGTCCTCGAAGACCTTCTCGTAGGTCCCCTTGCGTCCACGGACCACCGGCGCGAGCACCTGCAGGCGGGTGCCCTCGGGGAGCTGCAGCACGTGGTCGACGATCTGCTGTGGGGACTGGCGGACGAGCCGCTCCCCCGTCTCGGGGTCGTGGGGGATCCCCACCCGGGCGAAGAGCAGCCGCAGGTAGTCGTAGACCTCGGTGATCGTCCCCACCGTCGAACGGGGGTTCCGGGACGCCGTCTTCTGGTCGATCGAGATCGCCGGGGACAAGCCCTCGATCACGTCGACGTCGGGCTTGTCCATCTGCCCGAGGAACTGCCGGGCGTAGCTCGACAACGACTCGACGTACCGGCGCTGGCCCTCGGCGTAGATCGTGTCGAACGCCAGCGACGACTTCCCCGACCCGGACAGTCCGGTGAAGGTGATCAGCCGGTCGCGCGGCAGGTCGAGCCCGACGTTGCGGAGGTTGTGCTCACGGGCGCCTCGCACCACCAGCCGGTCACTCACGGGAGCGGACACTACCGGGGTCACGCCAGGTGGCCGACGTCGCGGAGGTCTCGCTTCAGCTCCTTGATCTCGTCGCGGAGACGGGCCGCATACTCGAAGCGCAGGTCGGCGGCTGCTTCGGCCATCTCGTCCTCCAAGGTGCGGATCAACCGCTCGAGATCACCCTCGGGGAGGTCACGCGCCGCATCGACCCGTTCGCCGACCCGACGTGCCCGCTCGGCCGCCTTCGCCGTGAGCCGCTCCGGCACCGGCGCCGACGCCGACGCACCCCGCAGGTGGGCGAGGATGTCCGACACCGCCTTGCGGATCGTCGTCGGGTTGATTCCGTGCTCCGCGTTGTAGGCGGTCTGCACCATCCGCCGGCGCTGCGTCTCGCCGATCGCCCGCCGCATCGAGTCCGTCACCGTGTCGGCGTACATGACCACCCGACCGTCGACGTTGCGCGCCGCACGGCCGATCGTCTGGATCAACGACGTCTCCGACCGCAGGAACCCCTCCTTGTCCGCGTCGAGGATCGCAACGAGGGTCACCTCCGGCAGGTCGAGGCCCTCGCGCAGCAGATTGATGCCGACCAGCACGTCGAAATCGCCGAGCCGCAACCCGCGCAGGATCTCGATCCGTTCGATCGTGTCGATGTTCGAGTGCAGGTACCGCACCCGCACCCCGAGCTCGAGCAGGTACTCGGTGAGGTCCTCCGCCATCTTCTTCGTGAGCGTGGTGACGAGGACCCGGTTCCCCTTGCCGACCTCACGGTTGATGTCCTCGAGCAGATCGTCGATCTGTCCCTTCGTCGGCCGCACCTGGATCTCCGGGTCGACGAGCCCCGTCGGCCGCACGATCTGCTCCACCACGCGCGAGGAGACGCGCAGCTCGTAGTTGCCCGGCGTCGCCGACATGAAGATGCACTGCCGCACCCGGTCCTGCCACTCCTCGAACCGCAACGGCCGGTTGTCGGCCGCCGACGGCAACCGGAACCCGTGCTCGACGAGGGTCATCTTCCGCGAACGGTCGCCCTCGTACTGGCCGTGGATCTGGGGCACCGCGACGTGCGACTCGTCGATCACCATCAGGAAGTCGTCGGGGAAGAAGTCGATCAGCGTCGACGGCGGCTCACCCGGCGCCCGGCCGTCGATCGGCGCCGAGTAGTTCTCGATGCCCGAACAGAATCCGACCTCCGCCATCATCTCGAGGTCGTACTGGGTGCGCATGCGCAGACGCTGCGCCTCGAGGAGCTTCCCCTCCGCCTCGAACCGGCCGAGCTGCTGCTGCAACTCCACCTCGATGCGTTCGATCGCCCGGCGCATCCGTTCAGCGCCCGACACGTAGTGCGTCGCCGGGTACACCACGAGCTCGTTGCGCGCAGCGATCCGCTCGCCGGTGACCGGGTCGACGACGGAGATCTCCTCGATCTCATCGCCGAACATCGTGATCCGCACGATCGTCTCGTCGTAGGCGGGGTGCACCTCGATCGTGTCGCCACGCACCCGGAACTTGCCGCGCACCAGGTTCGCGTCGTTGCGCTCGTACCGCATGTCGACCAACCGCCGCAGCACATCACGCTGGTCGACCGAAGCGCCGACCTGGAGGATCAGCAGGTTCTCCCGGTACTCCTCCGGTGAGCCGAGGCCGTAGATCGCCGACACCGACGCCACCACGATCGTGTCCCGACGGGTGAGCAACGCCTCCGTCGTGGAGTGACGCAACCGGTCGATCTCGTCGTTGATCGTCGCGTCCTTCTCGATGTAGGTGTCCGAACTCGGGAGGTACGCCTCGGGCTGGTAGTAGTCGTAGTAGCTCACGAAGTACTCGACCCGGTTGTTCGGGAAGAACTCCTTGAACTCGTTCGCGAGCTGCGCCGCCAAGGACTTGTTCGGTGCGAGCACGAGCGTCGGCTTCTGCACCGCCTCGATCGTCCAGGCGATCGTCGCACTCTTCCCCGAGCCGGTGATCCCAAGGAGGGTCTGGAACCGCTCCCCCGCCTCCACGCCCGCGACCAGACCGGCGATCGCCTGCGGCTGGTGGCCGGCGGGCCGGAAGTCGGAGACGACTTCGAAACGGGGCATGACGGCCATGCTACGGAGGCGGCACGATCCGACGGTTCCGGCCTCGCGGCCCGGACCGTGGCCGAGGCGACCGACGCCGTCGGCGTGTACCGGGTCGCTGCCGTGCGCACCCCCCGCCGCACCGAAGTGCGGGCCGCGCTCACCGAAGCCGGGATCGAGACTCGGATCCCGTGGGCGACCCCGTGCCACCTGCTCGCACCGTTCGCCGCCCAACGCGTCAGCCGACTCCCCGTGAGCGAGGAGGCCGGCGAGCAGCTCCTCGCCCTCCCGCTCCACCCCCACCTCACCACCGACGACGTCGACCGCGTGTGCGCGGTACTCGCCACCGCGCTCGAACGGAGCACGGTCGCCGCCTGAACCGACCGGCGTGGCGGCTAGGACGCCGGCGGCGTCTTCGCGAACGTGTCCGGATCGGGGATCGACACCTCGGGCCGGTCGCCCATCCACTCCCAGCAGGCGTCGACGGCAGCGTCGAGAGCGTCGGGTGCGCCGCTGTTGTCGACCACGAAGTCGGCGAGCGCCCGACGCTCCTCGCGGGTCGCCTGGTTCGCGATCCGGGCCCGGGCGTCGTCCTCGGTGAAGTTCCGGTGCTGCATCAGGCGCTGCACGGCGACGTCGACCGGCACGTCGACGACGATCACGCCGGACCACTCGATGAGCCGGTACTGCGGCCCCTCGGTGAACAACGGGATGTCGAGCACCGTGCAGTTCCCCGCCCGACCCGACTCGACCGTGCGCCGTGCGAGCTCGCGGCGGATCGCCGGGCCCATGATCCCGTTCAGCGTCGCCAACGCGTCCTTGTCGTTGAACACGATCGCCGCGACCGCAGCCCGGTCGAGCGCGCCGTCGGCGCCCACGATGTGGGCGCCAAACGCGTCGACCATCTTCTGCAGCGTCGGGGAACCGGCCGCCTGCAGCTCACGGACGATGAGGTCGGAATCGACCACCGTCGCCCCGCGCGCCTCGAGCCGCGACGCGACCGACGACTTCCCGGAACCGATCCCGCCGGTGAGGGCGAACAACGCCATCGTGGTGCGCATCACCCTCCCCCCGATCGGTGGACCCGGCGGACCGGTCAGGCCTCGCCGGCGGCGTCGCCCTCGACGGTGACCTCGGCCTCGGCTGCGACCTCGGCGCCGCCTTCGGCACCGGCCTCACCCTCGTCACCGTGCTCGGCGTAGTACTCCTCCCACGCCTGCTGTGCCTCGGTCGTCGCGCCCTCGGCGTACTCGTAGGTGCCGCCGATGTAGTTGCCCTGGTCGTCGTACATGTGGGCGCCGAACGCCTCCTGGTACTCCGCCGCCACGACGCCACCCTCGGCCGCCTGCTTGATCGACAGGCTGATGCGCCGCCGCTGCAGATCGAGGTCGATGATCTTCACCCACAGCTCCTCGCCGGGGGTCACGACCTGCTCGGGCAACTCCACGTGGTGCGAGGACATCTCCGAGATGTGCACCAGACCCTCGATGCCGTCGCCGACCTGGACGAAGGAACCGAACGGGACGAGCTTGGTGACCCGGCCGTAGACGAGCTCGCCGACCCGGTGGTTCGACGCGAACTCCTGCCACGGATCCTGCTGGGTCGCCTTGAGCGAGAGGCTGATCCGGTCGCGGTCGAGATCGACCTCGAGGACCTGCACCTGCACCTCGTCGCCGACCTGCACCACCTGGGAGGGATGGTCGACGTGCTTCCAGGACAGCTCCGACACGTGGATGAGGCCGTCCATGCCGCCGAGGTCGACGAACGCACCGAAGTTCACGACCGAGGACACCACACCACTGCGGACCTCGCCCGGCTTCAGGTTGGCGAGGAACTCCTCGCGCTGCTCCTTCTGGGTCTCCTCGAGCCACTGCCGGCGGGAGAGGACGACGTTGTTGCGGTTCTTGTCGAGCTCGATGATCTTCGCCTCGAGCGACCGGCCGACGTACGGCGCTAGGTCCCGCACTCGACGCAGCTCAACGAGCGACGCCGGGAGGAACCCGCGCAGGCCGATGTCGATGATGAGGCCGCCCTTGACGACCTCGATGACCGGGCCGGCGACGTAGCCGTCGCTCTCCTTGATCGCCTCGATCTTGCCCCACGCCCGCTCGTACTGGGCCCGCTTTTTCGACAGGATCAGCCGGCCGTCCTTGTCCTCTCGCTGCAGCACGAGGGCCTCGACCTGCTCGCCGAGCTTCACGACCTCTGAAGGGTCGACGTCGTTGCGGATCGACAGCTCACGCGCCGGGATCACGCCCTCCGACTTGTAGCCGATGTCGAGGAGGACCTCGTCGCGATCGACCTTCACGACCACGCCGTCGACGATCTGGCCGTCCTCGACCTCGACCATGGTCGACGCGTACACGTCGTCCATGGACATGCCGGCGAGATCGTTCTCGGTCACCCTGCGGGGCGTGTACTCGCCGCTCTCGTCGAAGGTGCCCATGCCGGGCGTGGTTGCGATGTCGATGGTCTGGTCGGTCACGGGGTGGGTCGTCTCGTTCGGGGAGCCGGGGTCGACTCCGGGTTGATGCACAACAGTCGCCGAGCCCACGACGCGCGGAAGGCGCACCACGAACGGGCGAGCGCCGATAGTAGCAGCGCCGGGGTCGCTCATCCCAAGGGACGACGGGCGAGCACGAGGAACTCCGGCGTGTCCGTCGTGGGCGCGACCTCGGCGTACGCACCCGGCGTGACCGACCACACCGCCTCCACCTCGAGACCCACCGCATCGCAGAGGAGCCGCAGCTCCCGCGGCGTGTAGCACGCCGTCCACAGGTCGGTCTCCACCCGCTCGCCCGGCGGTGACCGCAGCTCCGTCACCTCGCGGTTCACGCCGGTCGCCGCGTCGAACACGTCACGCTCCGGCTCGAGGTACCGCACCTGGAAGTACGCCGAGAACGCCGACAGGGCGAGCCGTCCCCCCGGACGCAGCGCCGCGGCGACCTCGCGGAGCACCGCGCGGTCCTCCGCGAGCGCCCGATCGGGGTCGGGAAGGCCGAACCCGCCCTGGCACAGGGACACGGCCGCGTCGAAGGACCCGGGACGCACCGGGAGCCGTCGGGCGTCGCCACGCACCACCCGCAACCCCGCGGCGACAGCGATCCCGACGAACGTGCGGGAGATGTCGACCCCCACCACCTCGACGCCACGGTCCGAGAACTCGGCGACATGACGCCCCGGACCACAGCCCACGTCGAGCAACCGTGAACCCGGACCGAGCCCGAGCACCGTCGACAGGAAGTCGACCTCCTGGCGCGTCCCCCGGGTGAAGGAATAGCGGAGGTACGACTCCCCGAGGTGGTCGGCCACCTCCTCGAACCAGTGCGCACGCCGCACGGTCACGCGACCGTCACTTCGCGTCGGCCCACGTCCGCCCGTTCGAGAGGTGCACGGCGAGCGGCACCCGCAACGCGAACGCCCCCGCCATCGTCTCCACCACGAGGGACTCCGCTGCGTCGAGCTCGTCCGGAGGGACCTCCACGATGATCTCGTCGTGCACCTGCAGCACGATCCTCGACACCATCGCCCGGTCCTCGAGCGCCGCATCGAGGCGCACGAGCGCCACCTTGAAGATGTCCGCCGCGAGCCCCTGGATCCCGGCGTTCATCGCCTGCCGCTCACCGGCCTGACGGATCCGGAAGTTCGACGACGCCAACTCTGGGATCTGTCGCCGTCGACCGAAAAGTGTCTCCGTGTACCCGCGCCGACGGGCCTCCTCGACCGTGCGCTCCATGTAGGCGTGCACCGCCGGGAACGCACCGAAGTAGGCGTCGAGGATCCCGGCCGCCTCCGACGTGGGGATGTTCAGGCGCTGCGCGAGGCCGTACGCCTCCATCCCGTAGGCGAGGCCGTAGGAGACCATCTTCGCCCGGGACCGCTGGTCGGCGTCGACGTCGGCCTCCGCCACCCCGAAGACCCGCGCCGCCGTCGCCGTGTGCACGTCGCGACCCGACTCGAACGCGTCGATGAGCCCCGGGTCCTCCGCGAGGTGCGCGATGCACCGCAGCTCGATCTGGTTGTAGTCGGCGACGACGAGCAGATGGCCGGGAGCAGCGACGAACGCCGAACGGAACCGCCGCCCGAGCTCGCTGCGCACCGGAATGTTGTGCAGGTTCGGTTCCTCGGAGCTGAGCCGGCCGGTGCGCGCCACCGTCTGGTTGAACGTGGCGTGGATCCGACCGTCGGCCGCCACCTCGGCGAGCAACCCCTCCCCGTAGGTCGACCGCAGCTTCTCGACCTCGCGGTACCGCAGCAGGTGCTCCACGATCGGGTGCGCACCGACGAGCTTCTCGAGCGTCGCCGCATCGGTGGAGAAGCCGGTCTTCGTCTTCTTCTGGGGCGCGAGACCGAGCTCGTCGTAGAGCACGGTGCGGAGCTGCGGCGTCGAGTTCACGTTGAACTCGTGGCCGGCGTCCTCCCAGATGCGAGCGGTGAGGTCGGTCGCCTCCTCAGCGAGCTCCTTCCCGAGCCGCAGCAACGCATCGCTGTCGACGGCGATGCCGAGCTGCTCCATGCGGGCGAGCACCCGCACGAGCGGCACCTCGACCTCGTCGTGCAGACGCCGCAGACCCTGTGCGTCGAGTGCTGCGAGCAACGGTTCGACGAGCGCAGCGACCGCCGCCGCCTCGAGCGCCGCGGGACGGGCGTCGTCGACCGCACCGACCGAGCCGAAGTCGAGCATCCCCTGCGCCGTCGCCTCGGCCGAGGTCTCGAGCGACACGCCCGCATACCGGTCGACGACCGCACCGATCGGGTACCGCGCCTCGGCCGGATCGAGCAGGTAGGCCGCGATCTGCGTGTCGAGCGCCAGGGTCTCCACGTCGACCCAGCGGTCGAGCAGCACGCGCAGAAGCCGCTTCGCGTCGTGCGCCACGACCGGTCGGCCACCGGGCCCGACCAGCGCGACGAGCGCGGCCCGCACGTCGGGGTCGTCGAGCATCCGTACCGGGAACCACGACACCGCCACCGGGCCGACGCCGTCGGGCGGTCCGGCGTCGAGGAACGCCACCCCGTCGAGCACGGCGCGCCGCCCCACCGTCGCCCACGACCCCGCCACCGCGACCGGCACCGCCGGCGACGACGCCGCCGCACGCAACCGCTGCGCCACCGCAGCGGGGTCGTCGAGCGCGTCGACGGTGACCTCGAGCGACGCCGGCGGGACAACGGCGGCCACATCGGGATCGACCTGACCGAGCGAGGCGAGCGCCTCGACGAGACGGTCGAAGAGCGAACGGAACTCCAGGAAGTCGAAGAGCCGGCGGACCTCCGCCAGATCGACCGCACCGAGGTGCAGGTCGGCGAGGGGGACCTCGAGGGGGACGTCACGGACGAGCCGCATCATGAACAGGTTCGACCGCACCTGCGCCTCGTGCTCGGCGAGACCGGCACGGACCTTCGGTGTCTGTGCGTCGAGGGCGGCGTAGATGCCGTCGACCCCACCGTGCGCGGTGACGAGCTTCGCTGCCGTCTTCTCCCCCACGCCCGGCACGCCCGGCAGGTTGTCCGACGGATCGCCGCGCAACGCCGCGTAGTCGACGTACTGCGCGGGCGTCACCCCCGTCCGATCGAAGATCCCCGCCTCGTCGTAGAGCACGTAGTCCGACACGCCCCGGCGGTTGTAGAGCACCCGCACGTGCGGATCCTCGACGAGCTGGTAGGCGTCGCGGTCGCCGGTCACGACGATCACGTCGTCACCGTGGTCGCGCGCCCGGGTCGCGAGCGTCGCGATCAGGTCGTCCGCCTCGTACCCCGGCAGCTCGAGGGCCGGCACACCGATCACCTCCACGACCTGGCGGACGAGACCGAGCTGCTGGCGGAGGATGTCCGGCGCCTCCTCACGGTGGGCCTTGTAGGTCGGCGTCGCCTCGTGCCGGAACGTCGGCTCCGGACGGTCGAACACCACGGCGATCCCGTCGGGCCGGTGGTCGCGCAACAGGTTCACGAGCATCGACGTGAACCCGAACACGGCGTTCGTGACCTGACCCGACGCCGTCGCCATGTCGGTCGGCAACGCGAAGAACGCCCGGTAGGTGAGCGAGTTCCCGTCGACGAGGAGGTAGGTCGCCACGACCGGACTCAGCCGACGGGTGGCCGCAGGTCGCCGTCGACAACACGCTGGGCGACGGCCCGCATCGTCGACCGCTCCGCCATCGCGGTGGTCTGCACGAACCGGAACGCCGCCTGCTCGGCGAGACCGCACTCGTCCATGAGCAGACCCTTCGCCCGATCGAGCAGCTTGCGGGTCTCGAGGCGATCCTCGAGGTCGCCGACCTGGTCGTGCAGCGCCTTCATCTCGGCGAACCGGCCGAGCGCCACCTCGATCGCCGGTACGAGGTCGGAGCGCTGGAACGGCTTCACGAGGTACGCGAGCGCTCCGGCGTCGCGCGCCTGCACGATCAGGTCCCGCTGACTGAACGCCGTCAGGATCAACGTGGCCGCAAGCCGCTCCTCGTTGACGAGGCGCGCCGCGGCGATGCCGTCGAGCCCCGGCATCTTCACGTCGAGGATCACGAGATCGGGTTCGAGCGTCCGCACGAGATCGAGCACCTCGTCGCCTCGGCCCGTCTCGCCGACGACCTCGTAGCCCTCGTCCTCGAGGGACTCCCGCAGGTCGAGACGGATGATCGCCTCGTCCTCTGCGATCACGATCCGCGTCATCGCGCTACCTTACGCGCCATCACCGTCGTGCCCGGGGCGGGACTCGAACCCGCACGCCTTGCGGCAAGGGATTTTGAGTCCCCCGTGTCTGCCATTCCACCACCCGGGCGGGCAACCGGATGCTACCGGTCCACCATCGGGACACCCTGCCCCTGCAAGGCTGTGGCCGAAGTCACGCCCCGGATGAACGATTTCCGTCCGAGGAGTGAAACCTCACCGCACCGCACGAGGTCGGAACAGTCGACCATCGTCCACCCCCCCCTCGGAGCCGACCGGACCCCATGATCGCCTTCACCTTCCCCGGCCAGGGATCGCAGCGTCCCGGCATGGGCGCGCCCTGGCGGGATGACCCGTCGTGGGCGCTGGTGGAACGTGCGAGCACCGTCGCCGGACGGAACGTCGCCCAACTCCTCCTCGAGGCCGACGCCGACGAGCTCAAGCTCAGCCACAACGCGCAGCTCTCCACGTTCGTGTTGAGCCTCGTCGTCCACGACGCCGCGGTGCGCTCCGGCCTGCGGGCCGACGCCGTCGCCGGGCACAGCCTCGGCGAGTACAGCGCCCTCGTCGCCGCCGGCGCGATCAGCTTCGACGACGGCGTGCGCCTCGTCGCAGAACGGGGCGACGCGATGCGCGCCGCCTGCACCGCCCATACCGGCACCATGGCCGCCGTCCTCGGCGGCGACGACGCCGACGTCGAAGCCGCCTGCGCCGAGGTGCGCTCCGACGGCGGCGACGTCTGGGTGGCGAACCTCAACGCCCCCGGCCAAGTCGTCATCGCCGGAGAACCCGACGCCCTCGCCCGGGCCGGTGAGGCGTGCAAGGCCCGCGGCGCGAAGCGGGTCATGCCCGTCGCCGTGTCCGGCGCCTTCCACACCCCCTACATGGCTCCGGCCCAGGAACGGCTCGACGCCGTCCTCGCCGCGACATCCTTCGCCGGTGCAGTCGTGCCGGTCGCGGCGAACGTCGACGCCGCCCTCCACCGCGACGCTACCGCCTGGCAGCAGCTCCTTTCGCGGCAGCTCTGCTCGCCGGTCCGGTGGAGCCACCTGCTCGGCACCCTCGACACCGAGGGCGTCAGCACCCTGATCGAGCTCGGACCCGGCACGGTGCTGTCGGGGATGGGCAAGCGCACGCTCGAGGGTGCCATCAGCCTCGCCGCATCGACACCGGCCGAGGTCGCCGACCTCGCCACCCGAATCGCACAGGAGGAAGCCAGAGTGGCCGCCAACACCACCGCCGTCGAGGGTGAACAGCTCTACGCCGCCGAACGACTCGTCGTCAGCCCCGCCGCGGGCGTGTTCGAACCGGTCGACCTCGCCGACGGCACCCCCATCGAGGTCGGTGACCTCGTCGGCCGCGTCGGCGAGCACGAGGTGCGCGCCCGGTTCGCCGGCTGGGTCATGGGCCACCTCGCCCACCGCGGCGAACGGGTCACCCCGCGTCAGCCCGTCGCCTGGATGCGCATCGCCTGACCGCGCCGTGCGGCATGATCGGTGCCCACGGGCACCCCGTGGACAACACCGCTGAACTGGAGGGTCGGATGAGCGGCATGGTGATCCGGGGCGTGGGCTCCTGCCTCCCCGCGCAGCGACTCACGAACGTCGACCTCGAGTCGATGATGGACACCACCGACGACTGGATCGCCGACCGCACCGGGATCCGGGAACGGCGCATCGGCGGGTCAACCTCCGACATGGCGATCGAGGCGTCCCGCATCGCGATCGAACGATCCGGCATCGACCCGGCGACCATCGAACTCGTCGTGCTGTCGACGACCACACCCGACCAGCAGGTCCCCGCCACCGCACCCACCGTGCAGGCCGCGCTCGGACTCAACTGCGGCGCTATCGACGTGAACGCCGCCTGTTCCGGCTTCACCTACGGCCTCATCGCGTCGGCGGGCATGATCGCACTCGGCTCCGGACCCGTCCTCGTCGTCGGATCCGATGCGCTCTCCCGCATCACCGACTACCACGACCGCGGGACCGGCATCCTGTTCGCCGACGGCGCCGGCGCAGCCATCGTCACCCCCGTCGACGGACCGGGCAGCCTCCTCGGCTGGGACCTCGGCACCGACGGGTCGGCCCGCGGCATCCTCTACGCCGACATCGGGTCGGTCCTCAAGATGGACGGCAAGGAGGTGTTCCGTCGGGCGGTGCGCGTCATGGCGTCGTCCGCGGAGAACGCCATGCAACGGGCAGGCGTCACCATCGACGACATCAGCCTGTGCATCCCCCACCAGGCGAACATCCGCATCATCGACGCCGCCATCCAGCGCCTCGGCATCCCGATGGAGCGCACCGTCACCAACCTCGAGCGCGTCGGCAACACCTCGTCCGGATCGATCCCGCTCGCACTCGACGAAGCCGTGCAGGCCAGCCGCATCGCCGACGGCGACCTCGTGCTCGTGTGCGGGTTCGGTGCCGGCATGACCTGGGCGTCCTGCGTGCTGCGTTGGGGTGCGGCATGAGCGGCCGCGTCGTCCTCGTCACCGGCGGCAACCGCGGCATCGGCCGCGCCTGCGCCGAGGCGTTCCGCGACGCCGGCCACCGGGCGGCGATCACCTGCCGGGGCGACGACCCCGGTATCCCGGGCGTCCTCGCCGTCCGCTGCGACGTCACCGACACCGCCGCCGTGGACGCAGCGTTCGCAACGGTCGAGGCCGAACTCGGTCCGGTCGAGGTGCTCGTCTCCAACGCAGGCATCACCCGGGACGGCCTCGTGGTGCGCATGAGCGACGACGACTTCACCGCCGTCCTCGACGCCAACCTGACCGGCGGCTTCCGCGTGGCCCGTCGCGCCGTCAAGACGATGATGAAGGCGCGCTGGGGACGGATCGTGTTCATCTCCTCCGTCGTCGGGCAGGTCGGCCAGGCCGGACAGGCCAACTACGCCGCCTCGAAAGCCGGCCTCGCCGGCATGGCACGGTCACTCGCCCGCGAGTTCGCGTCGCGTAGCATCACCGTCAACGTCGTCGCCCCCGGACCGATCGCCACCGACATGACCGATGCCCTGAACGACGCCCAGCGCGCCGCGATCGGCGAGAACGTGCCGGCCGGACGGTTCGGGACCGCCGAGGAGGTCGCGGCCGCCGTGACCTTCCTGGCGTCCGACGCCGCAGCCTTCATTACCGGCATCGTCCTGCCGGTCGACGGTGGACTCACCATGGGTGCCTGACACCCCCGGCACCCGATCAACCCAACCCCGAACGAAAGCGAGCAGCCATGGCCGACAACTTCGAACGCTTCCAGCAGTGTGCGGTGAACGTCCTGTCCGTCGACGCCGCCAAGGTCACCCTCGAGGCATCCTTCGCCGACGACCTCGACGCCGACAGCCTCGACCTCGTCGAGCTGGTCATGGCGCTCGAGGAGGAGTTCGACGTCACCGTCGAGGAGTCCGAGCTCGAAGGCATCGGCACCGTGCGCCAGGCCTACGAGCTCATCACGTCCAAGCTCTGACCGGTCACCCGACCAGGAGGAACCCTGTGCCCGACCGTCGCGTCGTCGTCACCGGAGCCGGGGTCGTCGCGCCCTGCGGGATCGGCCGGTCCGCCTATTGGGACGGCCTGCTCCGCACGCCCGCCGAAGGGCTCCGCCGTATCGAGGACTTCGACCCGGAGCCCTACTTCGAGAACCCGAAGGAGGCCCGGCGCAGCGACCGCTTCACCCAGTTCGCACTCGCCGCAGCCGCCGAGGCGCTCGAACACTCGGGCCTCCAGGCCGACCCCGCACGGGTCGGGGTGAACATCGCAACCGGTGTCGGCGGGCTCGGCACCCTCGAGGAACAGATCCTCGTCAACTACGAGAAGGGCTCCCGACGGGTCTCCCCCTTCCTCGTCCCGATGATGATGGGCAACGCCGCGTCGGCCGCCGTGTCGATGCGGCACGGCTTCCAGGGGCCCTGCGAGACCACGGTGACCGCCTGCGCTGCCTCGACGCACTCCATCGGCTCGGCGATGCGCTACATCCGCTGGGACCTCGTCGACGTGATGGTCGTCGGCGGCGCCGAAGCGGCGATGACCCCGACCGCGCTCGCCGGGTTCGGGAACATGACCGCCCTCTCCAACAGCGGCGTGTCCCGCCCCTTCGACGCCGGCCGTGACGGTTTCGTCATGGCGGAGGCCGCCGGCGTGCTCGTCCTCGAGGAACTCGGGCACGCCCGCCGCCGCGGGGCGAACATCATCGGGGAGATCCTCGGCGCGGGGAACAACGCCGACGCCCACCACATCACCGCACCCTCTCCCGGCGGGGTCGGCGCGATCCGCTGCATGCAGCTCGCCCTCGCCGATGCCGGCCTCACCACCGCCGACATCACCCACATCAACGCGCACGGCACGTCCACACCGCTGAACGACGCCGCCGAAGCCGACGCCATCGGCGTCGTGTTCGGTGCAGACGGGCCGGCGGTGACTTCGACCAAGGGCGTCACCGGCCATGCGCTCGGCGCCGCCGGCGCGATCGAGGCGATCGCCGTGCTGCTCGCCATGGAACACCGGACCATCCCGCCGACGGCGTGCACCTCCACCGTCGATCCGGAACTGTTCCCGATCGACCTCGTGCTCGGCAGCCCGCGCCCCTGGGAACCCGGCTACGCGCTGTCGAACAGCTTCGGGTTCGGCGGGCACAACGGCTCGCTCGTCATCGGGCCGCCCCCGGTCGACTGAGCGAACCGATCGACGTCGGCAGCGCCGGCTGCCTCAGGCGTCGACGATCACGAAGAACAGCTCGGCCTCACAGGCCAGCTCACCGCCCACCTCGGCGCGCCCCGTTCCCTTGCCGGCGCGGGCCGACAGGCGACCCATCTCGAAGTGCAGGTCGACGACATCACCGGGGCCGACCTGACGCCGGAACCTGGCACGTTCCACGCCGCCGAACAGGCCCAGCTTCCCGGCGAACCGGTCGTCGCCCCACAGCGTGAGCCCGCCGCACTGTGCGATCGCCTCCACCTGCAGGACACCCGGCAACACCGGACGGCCGGGAAAGTGACCGGCGAAGAAGAACTCGTCGCCACGCAGACGCCAACGCGCCTGCGCCGAACGACCCGGCTCGAGCGCCAGGATCTCGTCGACGAACAGGAACGGATCCCGGTGCGGGAGGACGTCGGTCGGGAGCGGAAGGGCTGCGGCCATGGCCGCCGAGCCTACGACCGCAGCGCGGCGAGCAGGTTGCGCGGCGTGTCCTTCGGCGACACCTTCGGCCACGCGTGGGTCAGCGTGCCGTCCGGCCCGACGAGGAACGCCGACCGGATCACGCCCTGGTAGGCCTTGCCGTACATCTTCTTCTCCCCCCAGGCGCCGTAAGCGCTCGCGACCTCGTGGTCGGGATCGGAGAGGAGCGTGAAGTTCAGGTCGTACTTCGTCGCGAACTTGCGCAACGCCTCGGGCTTGTCGGGGCTGACGCCGAGGATCACCGTGTCGCCGATGTCGCCCGCGATGTCGCGCAGGCCGCACGCCTGCGTCGTGCACCCCGGCGTGTCGGCCTTCGGGTAGAAGTAGACGAGGACCCGCCGCCCGGCGAGATCACCGAGATCGACGGGGGCCCCGTCCTGGTCCAACAGGCGGAACGTGGGAGCGGACGAACCCGGGGTCGGCGAGGTCATGACCGAACGCTATGCGGTCCGTCACGGTTGACCATCGCCGTGGCGGACCGTTCGAAGTAGTCGAGCAACATCCTCCGCACCTCGGGGTGCGGGTCCATCCCCTCGACCGCCGCCGTCATGTGACGCATCCAACGATGCCGGGCGTCGAGATCGATCGGGAAGGGGAAGTGCCGGGCGCGGAGCCGAGGGTGTCCCCGCTCCCGGCTGTAGTCGTCCGGTCCGCCCCAGAACTGCACGAGGAACCCGCAGAGGCGCTCCTTCGCCGGGCCGAGGTCGTCCGCGGGGTACATCGGGCGCAGCACCTCGTCGGCCTCGACGCCGGAGTAGAAGCGGTCGACGAGCTCGACGAAGAACGGGCGACCGCCGACGAAGTCGTGGAGCGTGACCCGGAACTCCTCCTGCTCCTCGGCGTCGCTCGACGGTTCGCTCACAGGGTCTCCCGGACGCCGCCCACCCCACCGTTGTAGCGGGACGGCCGGGACTCCCACCGGCGCGACGACCAGGCACGGTCACGGGCGTGGGCGTGGAAATGCGACGGGATCTGCCGCATCACCCTGTCGATCCGGAACGCGTCGACACCGTCGCCGAAGCGGACCACGCCCGCCTCGGAGAGACGGGCGACCATGTGGTCGACGTCGGCGGGATCGGGGGCGACCCCGTGCAGCTTCCACACCACCATCGGGCAGTCGCACGCCTCACAGTCGGCCACCCAGCACACGTCGTCCTCGTAGTACCAGTGGGTGAACCGCGCCGCCTCGCACAGCTCGCAGTCCTCGACCGGAGCGGCCCCGTCCCCCACGGTCAGCCTTCGTCCAGGGCCCGCCGCACGCTTGCGACGTAGGCGCCCAGATCGGTGACGCTCGTGCCCTCGAGACGCATGCGCATCAGCACCGACGCCATGATCACGCCGTCGGCGACCGCGCACGCCTCGACCGCCTGCGCGGCGTTGGAGATCCCCACACCGACGAGCACCGGCAGGTCGGTCACCGCCTTGAGCCGCTCTGCCATCACCGTCGCGGTGGCTGCGAGTTCGGTGCGCTCACCCGTCACCCCGAGGAGCGACACGGCGTACACGAACCCCCGCGACCGAGCGCAGATGCAAGGGAGTCGCTCGTCCGGCGCCGTCGGTGCGGCGAGCAGCACCGACGCAACGCCCGCACGGTCGGCCGCCTCCGCCCAGGGGCCGACCTCCTCGAGCGGCAGGTCGGGCAGGATCGCCCCCGACACCCCGGCCTCCGCGAGCTGCTGCGCGAACCGCACGTCGCCCGCCCGGTAGGCGAGGTTGTAGTAGGTCATCACGACGATCGGGACGCCCGTCTCGTCCGCAACGCCACGGAGGTCGTGCAGCACCGACGTCGGCGTCGTGCCACGACCCAGCGCCACCACGGACGCCTCCTGGATCGTCGGACCGTCCATGACCGGATCCGAGAACGGGATCCCGACCTCGATCGCATCGGCGCCCGCATCGGCGAACGCCCGCACCAGGTCGACCCACTCGTCGTCGAGCCCGCCGGACACGTAGGGCACCAGCAGCTTCCGACCCGCCGAGCGCGCCGCGCGGAGGTGCGCCTCGAGGTCGATCACGACACGCCGCCGATCCCGCCCGCCTCGAGGATCTCCTGCACCTGCGCCACGTCCTTGTCGCCGCGGCCGGACAGGTTCATGATCACCGTCTGCCCGCGCAGGGACTCGCGCTCCTGCACGATCCAGGAGAGGGCGTGCGCGCACTCGAGCGCGGGGATGATGCCCTCCGTCCGGGCGAGGAGCCCGAACGCGTCGAGCACCTGGGCGTCGGTCACCGGGTGGTACTCGGCCCGACCCGTGTCGGCGAGATGGCTGTGCTCCGGCCCGACGCCGGGGTAGTCGAGCCCCGCCGACACCGAATGGGCCTCCTGGACCTGGCCGAACTCGTCCTGCAACAGGAAGCTCACTGACCCGTGCACCACACCCGGGATCCCACGGCTCGCCGCCGCACCACCCGCAGGTTCCACGCCGATGAGCCGGACGTCGGGGAGCTCCGCGAACCCGGCGAAGATCCCCGCCGCGTTCGACCCGCCGCCCACACACGCGACCACCACGTCCGGATCGCCACCGGTCATCTCCCGGCACTGCTCACGCGCCTCGTCGCCGATCACCCGGTGGAACTCGCGCACCATCCACGGGTAGGGGTGCGGGCCCATCACCGAACCGAGCAGGTAGTGCGACCGCTCCACGTCGGCGACCCAGGCACGCATCGCCTCGTTCACCGCGTCCTTCAGCGTCCGGCTGCCGCTCAGCGCCGGCACCACCCGGGCACCGAGGAGCCGCATGCGGAACACGTTCAGCGCCTGACGGGCCATGTCGACCTCGCCCATGTACACGGTGCACTCGAGGCCCAACAGCGCCGCAGCGGTTGCGGACGCCACGCCGTGCTGGCCGGCGCCCGTCTCGGCGATCACATGGGACTTGCCCATGCGCTTCGCGAGCAACGCCTGGCCGAGCACGTTGTTGATCTTGTGGCTGCCCGTGTGGTTCAGGTCCTCCCGCTTGAGCAGGAGCCGGAGCCCGAGCTCCTCCGACAGGCGGGACGCCTCGTACAGCAACGACGGGCGACCGGCGTAGGTGCGCCCGAGATGGTCGAGCTCCCCACGGAACCCGGGATCGGCCCAGGCGGTCCGGAACGCCCGCTCGAGCTCGGCGCAGGCCGGCACGAGCGTCTCGGGGACGAACCGCCCGCCGAACCGGCCGAACCTGCCCGTCGGATCGGGCTCACCCATCACCCGGGACGCACCCGGCATCGTCGGTTCGCTCAGTGCCATCGACGCATCCTGCCATGCGGTACCGGCGGCCCGGCCAGTCGGGTCGGACTGCGGACCCGGATTCCTCAGTCGACCTGCCAGTCGAAGGGCGCCGCACCGTCCGAACGGCGCGGCTTGGGCGCAGCACCCGCCGGCGCAGCAGCCTTGGCGGCGTCGATGAACCGCCGCAACAGGACCGCGTCCTTCCGGCCCGGCTCCGCCTCGACCCCGGTGGAGACGTCGACACCCCACGGCCGCACCCGGGCGATCGCGTCGGCGACGTTGTCGGGGGTGAGGCCACCGGCGAGCAGCACCTTGCGGTGCATCGGCGCACCCTCCGCGAGCGACCAGTCGAACACCCGACCCGACCCGGGCGACGGCGAATCGACGAGCGCGACATCGGCCCCGTAGCGGTCGAACTCCGCAAGCGCCGGATCGCCTGCGGCGAACCCCTTGATGACGAGCTGGACCCGCTGTCGGACCCACTGCGTGTCCGCGATCGATTCGTGACCGTGCAGCTGTGCCGCCGACAGGCCCGCCTCGTTCACGATCTCGACGACCCGTCGAGCCGGGTCGTTGCGGAACACCCCGACCGTCAGCACATCCGGCGGGAGCCGCCGGGCGACGTCACGCGCGACCGCGACGGTGACCTGCCGGGTCGACGGAGCGAAAACGAACCCCACGGCGTCCGCGCCGAGAGCGACCGCCAGCAGGGCGTCCTCCTCGTTCGTGATCCCGCAGATCTTGACGAACATCGCCCACCGACCCTACCCGGGAGACCCCCGCAGGTCGGGGACCTCCCGGAGCGGTCGGACCGGGCTCAGTCGACCATCCGGCCGTGCAGGTAGTCGTCGTAGGCGGCGAGATCGAGGTGCCCGTGCCCGCAGTAGTTGAACAGGATCACCTTCTCCTCACCCGACTCCTTCGCGGCGAGGGCCTCGTCGATCGCAGCACGGATGCCGTGCGACGCCTCGGGGGCGGGGACCTTGCCCTCCGTCCGCGAGAACAGCAGCGCCGCCTCGAAACAGGCCGTCTGCGGATAGGCGACCGCCTCCATGCGACCGTCCTTCACCAACTTCGACACGATCGGCGCATCACCGTGGTAGCGGAGCCCGCCGGCGTGGATCGTCGGCGGGATGAAGTCGTGGCCGAGCGTGTACATCGGCAGCAGCGGGGTCATGCCCGCGGTGTCGCCGAAGTCGTACTCGAAGCGACCCTGCGTGAGCGTCGGGCACGACGACGGCTCCACGGCCAGCAGACGCACCTCGGTGTCCTCGTAGAACGGCAACGCCAGGCCGCCGAGGTTCGAACCTCCACCGCAGGGGGCGATCACCACGTCGGGCAGCTTCTCCCCCGCGATCTTCAACTGGTCGCGGGCCTCGAGACCGATGACGGTCTGATGGAGGAGCACGTGGTTCAACACGGAACCGAGCGCGTAGTGGCTGTCCTCCCGTGCCACGGCGTCGGCCACGGCATCGGAGATCGCCGTGCCGAGCGAACCCGGATGGTTCGGGTCGGCCACCGGCGACGGCAGGACCTGACCGCCCCAGACCTCCATCATCGTCTTGCGGTACGGCTTCTTCTCGAAGCTCGTCCGCACCATGTACACCATGCACTCGATGTCGTACTGGGCGCAGGCGAAGGACAACGCCGTGCCCCACTGCCCGGCACCCGTCTCCGTCGTCAGGCGGCGGATCCCGTCCTTCGCGTTGTAGTACGCCTGCGGCACCGCCGTGTTCGGCTTGTGCGAACCCGCCGGCGACACCGACTCGTCCTTGAACCAGATCCGCACACGGTCCGGCAGACCGAGCGCCGCCTCGAGCCGGGTCGCCCGCACGAGCGGCGTCGGACGCCACAACCGGAGGATGTCCACCACCTCACCGGGAATGTCGATCCACGGCTGCGGCGACATCTCCTGCTCGATGAGCGACATCGGGAACAACGGGGCGAGATCGTCCGGGCCGACCGGCTCCCGGGTGCCCGGGTGCAACGGCGGATCCATGGGCGAGGTCAGCCGCGGCAGCACGTTGTACCAGGCGGAGGGGATCTCGGTCTCGGGGAGGTTGACGCGCGTCATACCCGCATCTTGCCATCACCTCGCCGGACGTGCCGCCTCCCGCAATGCCGCAACACCACCGGCCGGGTCCGCCGACCGGACGAGGGACTCGCCGACCAGCAGCGCGTCGTAACCCGCTGCAGCGAGCCGCGCCGCGTCCGACGGCCCGCCGATGCCCGACTCCGCCACCCGCACCACACCCGACGGGATGAGCGGCGCCATGCGGACCGCACGATCGGTGTCGACGGCGAAGGTCACCAGATCACGCTGGTTCACCCCGACGAGATGCGGATCGACCCGCAACGCCCGCTCGAGCTCGGCCTCGTCGTGGATCTCCACGAGGACGTCGAGGCCGACATCGACCGCTCGGGCGTGGAACTCGGCGAGCTCGGCGTCGTCGAGCGCCGCAGCGATGAGGAGCACTGCGTCGGCGCCCATCAACCGGGCGTCGTAGACGTCGTGCGCACAGACCGTGAAGTCCTTGCGGAGCACCGGCAGCCCACACGCGCCACGTGCCGCCCGGAGATCCTCCGGGGATCCGCCGAAGTGCGCCACATCGGTGAGCACCGACAGGCACGACGCACCACCGCGTTCGTAGTCGACCGCGAGCGACGCCGGATCGAGATCGGGAGCGAGCGGGCCCTTCGAGGGAGACCGACGCTTCACCTCCGCGATGACCGCAACGCCCTCCGCCGCCCCGCGACGCAGCGCCGCCGCGAACCCGCGGGGCTCCGGCGCCTCCGCCGCCCATGCGGCGAGCTCGCGCAGGTCGCGGCGGTCCACCGCCGCCGCAGCGCGGTGGGCGTCGAGGATGCGGTCGAGGTAGGTGGCCACGTCGGCCCGAGGATCAGAGCGCGATGCCCTTGCCCGCCACCGGGGTCAGACGGAACAGCTCGGCCCGGCCGGCGAGCACGGTGGCGAACTCGGCGCCGATCTTCGCCATCATCTCCGACCCGCCGTGCGTCTTGAGCGCGTCGCCGTCGGTGTAGAGCTCGTAGAACCACGCGACGTTCGGGTCCTTGTCGTCGGTGTGCAGCGCGTACACCTCGGTGCCGGGCTCCGACGCCTGGACGTAGTCGATCATCTTGCGGGCCATCGCGACGAACTCGTCACGCTTTCCGTCCTGACAGGTGAGCTTGGCGATCAGTGCGGGCTTCGACATGGCCGTCACCTTAGCGGCGCCCACCCGATCCACGCCCGTGTGCCCGGGCCAGGCGACGACGTTCACGAGCCGAACGACCGACCCGACGACCACCACGCGGATCCGAGCGACGCGTCCGCGACGCACGGGCCATCACCCAGATCGGCAGCATGAAGAACCCCGCCGCGGCCACCACGCTCGCCACCACCGCGATGCCGAGGAACGGCGGCCACCCGATCAGACCCCACGCCGCCACGCAGAGGACGGCGGACCCGAGGAACCCGGCGGGGGCGAGCACGACGATCTGCTCGGCGACCGACCGGGGTCCCGCCGTCGGAGCCCCGCCCGACGCGGCGTACGCCCGCCAGTCGCGCACCTCCTCCGACGGTGCCGGCGCCGCCCAACGCGCCCGGTCCGAGGAGGTCGGGGACGACGACGGGCGGGGGGCGGGCCTGGTGGGCACCACCTGTGACCGGTCGTAGGCGCGCCGGCGCTCCGCGTCGCCGAGCACCGCCCAGGCGTCGTTCACCGCCCGCATCCGCCGCTCCGCCTGCGCCTTCGTCGCCGCATCGGACCCGACGTGTCGATCCGGGTGATGCCGACGCGCCGCAGCGAGGTAGGCGGCCCGCACCTGCGCCGCCGTAGCGTCCGGCCGGATACCGAGCACGTCGTAGTGGGACACGACGACGCGCGGCGACCTCAGCCCGCAGCCCGAACGGGCTCGGCGTCCTCCGCCACGGCGGTGCATCCCGCAGCGGCGCCCCCGTCGACCCGGACCAGGTCGCCCACCTCGACGGAACGGTGCACCACCGCGAGCGCTACCGGCTCCCCGTCGACCGTCGTGCCGACCCGGCCCACCGCACGATCGCCGACGAAGAGCGCGGCGCCGACGTGCTCGGCACGGAACCCGCCTTCGACGGAGCGCAGGCGACGCAGCCGGTGCGGCGTGTTCGACCCGCGCGCGTCGACCCGCGCCACCAGCTCCTGGCCCGTGTAGCAGCCCTTCGTGAAGCTCACCGCCACACCCATCAGCCAGGCACCGCCCTCGGCCGGGATCGTGTCCTCGCCGAGCTCCGCACCCATCGCCGGGACGCCCTCCCGGATCCGCAGCCGGGCGAGGTCGTCGGACGAACCCTCCAGCACACCGGCCGGCAGCACCGGATCGACACCGAGCAGGTCCACCGCGTCGCCGGACGGCCACGACGCAGCGACCCGCAGCATCCCCGGCGGGGTAGCGACACCGTCGGCACCGGGACCGCGCACGGCGAGCAACGACCACCCCTCCTCGGGCGTCAGGTCGCAGAGGGTTCGGAGCTTGAACCGCTGCAGCCGAGTGACGAGCTGCTCCGCGCACCCCGCATCGAGATCGAGGAGCAGGTCGTCCTCGCCCGTGCGCGTCACGCGCAGGAAGCTGACGAGGCGACCCGAGGGCTCGAGGACCATCGCCCAGGCCGACGCACCCACGGCGAGCGACGCGACGTCCTGGGTGCACTGACCCTGCAGGAACGTGCGAGCGTCCGGACCGGAGGCCCGAACCACGTCGCGGGGAACCCGGACACCGATCGGCGCGGCGTTCACCGACACAGGAACCGCACCGCGGCGCGGACGAGCTGCATCCCGACATCATCGCCCAGGGACATGATCGACTCCGGGTGGAACTGCACCGCCGCGACCGGCAGCGAACGGTGCTCCACCGCCATCACCACCCCGTCGTCGCTGCGCGCCGTCACCGACAGGGCCTCCGGCACGGCGTCGTCGAGCGCGAAGAGCGAGTGGTAGCGCCCCGCCGTGAACCGGGCGGGCAGCCCGGCGAAGAGCCGACCCGGCTCGGTGACGAACACCTCCGACGGCTTGCCGTGCATCGGCGGGTCGAGCGTCCCGAGGACCCCGCCGAAATGCTCCACGATCCCCTGCAACCCGAGGCACACGCCGAACACCGGGAGACCGCGTTCGAGCGCAGCACCGACCGTCGCCGACACGCCGAAGTCCTCCGGTCGACCCGGGCCCGGCGACAGGACCACGAGATCCGGGCGGAACCGGTCGATCTCCTCGCCGTCGAGGCCCGCTCCGTCGGGGGTGACCCGCAGCGTTCGCACCTCCGCACCCGTCGCCCGCAGGTAGTTCGCGAGCGTGTGCACGAAGCTGTCCTGGTGGTCGACGAGCAGGACCCGTCGCCCCACTCCGACCGCCTCGCCCGCGGCGTCCATCGCCGCAGGCCGACCGAGGTTCGCGATCCGGATCGCGTCGAGGAACGCCGACGCCTTCAGCCGGGTCTCCGCCTCCTCGTCGTCGGGGTCGGAGTCGTAGAGCAGCGTCGCCCCGACGCGCACCTGCGCTGCGCCGTCCTTCACCCGGATCGTCCGCAACGTCAGGCCCGTGTTCATGTTCCCGTCGAACCCGACGAGTCCGATCGCCCCGCCGTACCAGGCCCGCGGGCTGCGCTCGTGCTCCTCGATCCACTGCATCGCCCACGCCTTCGGTGCACCCGTCACCGTCACCGCCCACGTGTGGGAGAGGAATGCGTCGAGAGCGTCGAACCCGGGTCGCAACCGACCCTCGACGTGGTCGACCGTGTGGATCAGGCGCGAGTACATCTCGATCTGCCGTCGGCCGATCACCCGGACCGAACCTGGCACGCAGATCCGCGACTTGTCGCTGCGGTCGACGTCGGTGCACATCGTCAGCTCCGACGCGTCCTTGTCGGAGTTCAGCAGCGTGAGGATCTGTGCGGCGTCGGAGATCGGGTCGGTGCCACGCTGGATCGTGCCGGAGATCGGGCACGTCTCCACCCGATCCTCCTCCACCCGCACGTACATCTCCGGTGACGCGCCGACGAGGTACTCGGCGTCACCGAGATTGATGAGGAAGCCGTAGGGGGCCGGGTTGCGGGATCGCAGACGACGGAACAACTCCGACGGCGGCGCAGGACAGGGCTCGGTGAAGCACTGACCGGGCACCACCTCGAAGAGGTCGCCACGACGGAACGCGACCTTCGCCTCGTCGACCATCGCCGCGTACTCGCCCGGTTCGTGATCGCAGGAGGCCACCACCGTCGGATCCGCCACGTACGGCGACGCCACGCCGGTCCGCGCCATGCCGGCGGTCGAACGCTCCCCCACCGCGAAGTCGTACCGCCGCAACTCCGCCAGATCACGCCGGTGGTCGACGACGAGCAGTTCATCGGGCAGGAAGAGCACCAGGTCCCGCTGGTCGTCCGGACGATCGAGCCGCAGACGACACGGCTCGAACTGGAACGCGAGGTCGTACCCGAACGCGCCGTACAACCCGAGATGCGGGTCGTCCGGCGACCGGAACAACTCGACGAGCGCCCGGACCACGGAGAACACCGACGGCTGCCGGCTCCGCTCCTCCTCCTCGAACCGACGCTCCGCCGGCGCGACCCGCAACTGCAGCGCGGCCGCCCCCGCACCCGCCGCAGCGGGCGCGACGTCGAGCACGTGCGGATGGGCCGAGAGCGCGCCCTCGACCGCACCGAGCAACACCAGCCCACGGTCGTTGCAGGCCTCCACCCGCACGGCACGGTCACGCGTGGTGATCGCCAGCGGCGGATCGACGAACCCGAGATCCCAGCGCGTGTACCGCCCCGGGTACTCGTAGCTCGAGGACAGCAACACCCCACGCCGCGCGTCGAGGCCGTCGATCAGGGCCGCGACCGCAGGCCGCGGCGCCACGAGCGAGACCGACCGGTCGACCCGCACCCCGCCGGCGGTCACGTAGACGTCGGACACCACGTCACCCACCGAACCGCTCACAGATACAGCCCCGGAGCGCTCTCCTGGAGACGCTCCGCAGCGACCGCGTGGACGTCCCGCTCCCGCAGGATGATGTAGTCGTCACCCCGGACCTCGACCTCGTAGCGGTCCTCGGGGTTGAACAGCACCTTGTCGGAGGCCTGCACGGTCCGGACCCCCGGCCCGACCGCCACCACCGTCGCCCACGACAGGCGCTTGCCCACCTGGGCCGTGGCCGGGATGAGGATGCCGCCCGACGAGCGGCGCTCGCCTTCGGCCTGCTCGATCTTCACCAGGATGCGGTCGGCCAGCATCGTGATGGGCAGGCCCTCGTCGAGCCTGCCACGCGTCCTCGCGGCGCTTTCCGAGGGGGTCACGGCGCGCGACGCTAGCTTCGCCACCCATGACGACGGAACCCCGGATGCTCACCACCGTCGACGGCGTCGAGCTCGAAGCCGAATTCGCCGTGCCCGACGCCGCGTGGGGGGTCGTCGTCGCGACCCACCCCCACCCCCTCTACGGGGGCACGATGCGCGACGGGATCCCCGACGTGCTCTACCGGACGCTTCCCGGCCGCGGCCTCGCCGTCGCCCGGTTCAACTTCCGGGGCGTCGGCCGTTCCGGCGGCACCCACGACGACGGCGTCGCCGAACGCGACGACGTCCGTGCCGCCCTCGACGCCGCCCGCGCCGCCGTGCCCACCGGGCCGCTCGTCGTGGCCGGCTGGTCCTTCGGCGCCGACGTCGCCCTCGCTGTCGGCCACCCGGCGATCGACGGCTGGTGTGCCGTGGCGCCGCCGCTGCGGATCGTCGACCCCGCCACGATGCCCGCCGCGACCGATCCCCGACCGGTCCTGGTGCTCTGCCCCGAGAACGACCAGTACCGGCCGCCGGCCAGCGCAGCCGAGATCGTGGGGGCCTGGACCACCACGGAGCTCCGAACCGTCGCCGGGGCCGACCACTTCCTGTGGGGCCACGGCGGCGAGGTCGCGGACGCCGTCGAGGCGTTCACCCGCACCCTCACCTGATCAGTCGACCGGACGAACCGACACCCCACCAGCCGCGAGCACGGCCTTCGCCTCGGCGACGGAATGCTCGCCGAAGTGGAAGATCGACGCCGCCAGCACGGCGTCCGCATGACCCTCGACCACCCCGTCCACGAGATGGTCGAGCGAACCGACCCCGCCCGACGCGATCACCGGCACCCCGACGGCGCCCGCGATCGCCCGGGTGAGCGGCAGGTCGAACCCGTCCCTCGTGCCGTCCCGGTCCATCGACGTGAGCAGGATCTCCCCCGCACCGCGCCGCTCGGCCTCGACCGCCCACGCAACGGCGTCGAGCCCCGTCGGCGTGCGTCCGCCGTGCACGAACACCTCGAACCCGCTCGGTGTCGACGCCGAACGCTTCGCATCGACCGCGACCACCACGCACTGCACGCCGAACTCCGCGGCCAGCTCGTCGATCAGCCCGGGACGCTGTACTGCGGCCGTGTTCACCGACACCTTGTCCGCACCCACCCGCAGCAACGCCCGCGCATCGTCGACGCTGCGGATCCCGCCACCGACGGTGAAGGGGATGAACACCTGCTCCGCCGTGCGACGGGCCACCTCGACGATCGTGCCCCGCGCATCGGAACTCGCGGTGATGTCGAGGAACACCAGCTCGTCCGCACCCTCGGCGTCGTAACGGGCCGCCAGCTCCACCGGATCCCCGGCATCACGCAGATCGACGAAGTTCACGCCCTTGACGACACGACCGCCGTCGACGTCGAGGCAGGGGATCACCCGCACGGAACGCACCGGGCGACCCTACCGGCCACCGTCGAGGGCGCCCGGCCCGGCGACGGCCGCCAACGCGTCCTCGACCGTGCACGCGCCGTCGTAGATCGCCTTGCCGACGATCGCACCGGCGAGACGTCGACCACCCACCTCGAGCGCCGCGAGCGCCGCGAGGTCGGCGGCACGGCCCACCCCACCCGACGCGATCACCTCGACCGACGTCGCCGCCAGCAGCTCCCGGTAGAGCCCGAGGTCCGGACCGGCGAGCGTGCCGTCGACCGCGATCTGGGTGGCGACCACGGCGTCGAGCGACGCCGGGTCGAACCCGGCGAGCACCTCGAGGATCGACCGGCCGCTCGAACGTTCCCACCCGCGCACGGCGACGTCACGACCGTGGACGTCGAGACCGAGCACCACACGTCCGGACGCGGCGATCGCCGGCACCAACTCGGGGGTCTCGATCGCCGCAGTGCCGACGACCACCCGACGCACGCCGGCATCGAACAGGGCGGCAGCGGCCTCGACCGACCGGACCCCGCCACCGGTCTGCACCGCCACCCCGTCGACTGCGAGCGCCGCCGCGATCGCCGCGATGACCGGGCGGTTCGTCGGCTCACCCGACCGGGCCGCGTCGAGGTCGACGACGTGCACCCAACGGGCACCCGCATCGGCGAACACTCGGGCCTGACGCACCGGATCGTCGCCGTAGACGGTCTCCCGGTCGTAGTCGCCCTGCGTCAACCGCACGCACCGGCCGCCGCGGAGGTCGATCGCCGGGAAGAGCGCGGTCACGCCGCCCCCGCACAGATGTCGACGAAGGACCCCAACAGCGCGAGCCCGTTCCGACCCGACTTCTCCGGGTGGAACTGACAGGCCCACACCGACCCGCGCTCGACCGCGGCGACCACCGGGCCGCCGTAGTCGCACCGGGCGATGGCATGCGTCTCGTCGTCGGTCGCGTAGGAGTGCACGAAGTAGACCCACGGATCGACCGGCAGCGACGCCATCAGTGGCGACGGCCGGAGCAGCTCCAGCCGGTTCCACTGCATCTGCGGCCGCTTCACCCCGTCGGGAAGTCGCCGCACCGTGCCCGGCAACACACCGAGCCCCGCCACTCCTGGCGACTCCTCCGAACCCTCGTACAGGAGCTGCAGTCCGACACAGATCCCGAGGAACGGTCGACCCGACGCCGCCGCGTCGACCGCGACCTCGTCGAGGCCGCGAGACCGCAGCTCGTCCATGCAGCGACCGAACGCGCCGACACCGGGAAGCACGACACCCGCCGCCTCGCGCACGAGACCACGATCATCGGTGAGGCGCGCATCGGCGCCGACCCGTTCGAGCGCCTTCTGCGCCGAACGGAGGTTGCCGATCCCGTAGTCGAGGACGGCGACGAGCGGCGCCGACCCGGACCGGCTCACGCCAGCACGCCCTTCGTGGACGGCACCTCGCCCCCCTCGATCCGCACCGCGTCGCGCAACGCCCGCGCCACGCCCTTGAAGATCGACTCGACGATGTGGTGGGTGTTGTGGCCCCGCTCGCGGGTGACGTGCAACGTGATCGCCGCCGACGTCGCGAACGCCCGGAAGAACTCCTCGGCGAGCTGCGCGTCGAACGGCGGGCTGCCCTCGATCACCGGGTGGGCGGGGAACTCCACCTCCCAGTGCAGGAACGGGCGTCCCGACAGGTCGAGCACCACGTCCGCCACGGCCTCGTCGAGCGGCACCCGCACCGAGGCGAACCGGCGCACCCCGGCCCGGTCACCCCATGCCTCGGCGAAGACCGCGCCGAGCAGGATGCCCGTGTCCTCGATCGTGTGATGGGTGTCGACCACCAGGTCGCCCGTCGCTCGCACCGTGAGATCGAACGAACCGTGGCGGGCGAGCTGGTCGAGCATGTGGTCGAAGAACGGCACGCCCGTCGCCACGTCGGCGACACCGGACCCGTCGAGATCGACGCGGACCTCGATCGCGGTCTCCTTCGTCGTGCGGGAACGGGCGGCGGAACGGCTCATGGAAACCCTCGAGGATCAGGCGGCCGTCGCGGCACGCAGAGCGGACAGGAACGTATCGTTCTCCTGCACGGTACCGACCGTCACGCGCAGACACCCACCGAGACGGGGCCACGACGCACAGTTGCGCACCAGTACGCCCGCGCCGAGCAGGCGCTGCCACACACCGTCGCCGTCGCCGTCGGCCGGACGGAACAACACGAAGTTCGCACCCGACGGCCAGACCCGCACCCCGAGCGCGCCCATCGCCGCGACCAGCCGCTCCCGCTCCGCGACGATCTGCCCGACCCGGTGCTCCATCGCCCCGGCGTGACGGAGCGCCAAGGACCCGGCGATCTGCTTCACCGCATCGAGGTGGTAGGGCAGGACCACCTTCTCGAGCTCCGCCACCACCCACGCCGGGCCGACCGCATAGCCGAGGCGCGCCGCGGCCATCGACCACGTCTTGGAGAACGTCCGGCTCACCACCAGCGGCAGATCGTCCGACAGCAGCGACACCGCCGACCACGGGGCGAACTGCCCGTACGCCTCGTCGACGACGAGGAGCCGCCCCTCCTCCGCGCACCGCTCCGCCACCGCGCGCACCAGCTCCGGCGGGTCGACCAGCCCGGTCGGGTTGTTCGGCGAGCACAGGAACACGACCTGCGGGTCGCCCTCGTCGAGCACCCGCCGCACCTCGTCCGCGCCGAGCACGAACCCTTCGTCCCGTTCCCCCTCGACCACCGACGCACCCGTCAGACGGGCGATGTGGCCGTGCAGCGCATAGGTCGGCTCGAACGTCGCCACCCGGCGGCCGTGCCCGGCGTAGGCGAGCAGGATCGTCTGCAACACCTCGTTCGAGCCGTTCGCGGCGAAGACCTGCTCGGCACCGAGCCCGTGCAAGGCGGCGATCCCGTCGCGTAACACCGTCGCCGCACGATCGGGGTACCGGTGCCATGCCAGCCCGTCGAGCGCCGCAGCGAGCTCGACCCCAAACTCCGCCGGCGGCGGGAACGGCGACTCGTTCGTGTTCAGCCGGACCGGGACGGTGACCTGCGGCGAGTGGTACCCCTCCATCGCCACCAGATCGGGGCGCACCGACGGACGACGCCGGTCGGCGCTCACCGGGGCGCCGTCCGCATCTCGACCGACCGGGCGTGCGCGTCGAAGCCCTCGGCGCGGGCGAGCGCCGCGACGTGGGGGGCGACCCGGGCGAGACCCTCGTCGGACACCTCGACCAGGTGCATGTGCTTGCTGAAGTCGTCGATCGTCAACGCCGAGGCGAACCGGGCCGTACCCGATGTCGGCAGCGTGTGGTTCGGACCGGCCAGGTAGTCGCCGATCGACGCCGCACCGTTCCGACCGAGGAACACCGCGCCGGCATTGCGCACCCGCCCGACCTCCGCCACCGCCGCGTCGCAGAGCAGTTCGAGGTGCTCCGGAGCGAGCACATTCGCCACCTCGATCGCCTGGGCCGCGTCGTCGCACACGACCGCGAACCCGCTGTGGTCGAGCGTGGCGAGGATCTCCGCCTTCCGGGGCGCCTCCTCCACGAGACGGCGCATCGCCGCCTCGACGGCGTCGGCGACCGCCGGCGACCAGCACAGGAGCCACGCAAGCCCGTCCGGGCCGTGCTCGGACTGCACGATCAGGTCGATCGCAGCGAACTCGGCGGGCACCGTCTCATCGGCGACCACGACGACCTCGGAAGGACCGGCGAACGCAGACGGCACACCGACGAGACCGCGCCCGGAGACCTCCCGCTTCGCGACCGCCACATAGACGTTGCCCGGCCCGACGATCACGTCGACCGGACGCACCGAAGCGGTGCCGAACGCCATCGCCCCGATGGCCTGGGCGCCACCGATCGCATACACCTCGTCGACACCCGCCACGGCCGCCGCGGCGAGGGTCACCGTCGGCACCCGACCGGACCGGTCCGGCGGCACGCACAGCACCACCTCGGCGACCCCGGCCACCCGCGCCGGGATGGCCGTCATCAACACGGTCGAGGGGTACCGGGCCCGTCCGCCCGGCACGTAGCACCCGGCCCGGGCAACCGGCTCGGTCCACGCCCGCACCCGCACCCCGCCACGCTCGTGCACGTGCTCGGGACGGCGCTGGGTCGCATGGAACGCCCGGATGGACTCGGCGGCCTCGGTCAGCGCCGCTCGCACGTCGTCGCCGACCTCGACGAGCGCAGCGTCGAGCTCGGCCTGCGGCACCCGGAACGAATCCGTCCGAACCCCGTCGAAGCGCTCGGTGTAGTCGCGTACGGCGTCGTCGCCACGGGCCTCCACGTCGGCGAGGATCTCCCGCACGGCCGCGACCGGCCCCTCACCGACCGTGCCGGCCTGCGGCAACAGGGAACGGAGCCCGCCGGAGGGGACGCCACGGACGTCGAGACGCTGCAACATGACCTCGTCAGGCTATTGCCTCCGGCCCGACACCGTGCCATCGCACCCCCCTAGGGTGCGGGGCGTGCCCCGACCCGCAGCCGAGCTCGGATCGATCGCCACCACGCTCGACGAACTCGCCCGCCGCATCCGGGCCCTCGCCGACGACCACCACGGCCGCAAGGACGAGGAGACCGGGATCGAACTCGACGAAATCGAACGGTCGCTCGCGAGCGGCCTCCGACGCCTCGAACGGCTCGTCCGCACCCTCGGCGGCTAGACCGACGCCGACGGACACAGGTCGGCCAGCGGGCACTCGCCGCACCGCGGTCGGCGGGCGGAACACACCCGGCGACCGTGCAGGATCAACCGGAGACTGAACGGTCCGAGCTCCCCCGGCGGGAGCATGCGGTTCACCTCGTGTTCGATCCGCACCGGATCCGTCTCCGTCGT
>VGBO01000016.1 GCA_016870475.1 Actinomycetota bacterium
CGGATCGCGGTCATCACATCCGCGTGGCGGGAGGCGAACCAGTCGAGCAGTTCGGTCTCGAAGCGCTTCACGTCGCCCACCGGAACGGTGTCGAGGTGCCCGCGGGTCCCGGCGTAGATCACCACGACCTGCTGCTCCACCGGCATCGGCGAGTTGAGACCCTGCTTGAGGAGCTCCACCAGCCGGTTACCGCGCTCGAGCTGCGACTTCGACACGGCGTCGAGGTCGGAACCGAAAGCGGCGAACGCCTGCAGCTCACGGAACTGCTGCAGGTCCGACTTGAGCGTGCCGGTGGCCTTCTTCATGGCCTTGATCTGTGCGGCCGAACCCACGCGGGAGACCGAGATGCCCACGTCGACCGCCGGCCGGATGCCCGACTTGAACAGATCGTCCTGCAGGTAGATCTGCCCGTCGGTGATCGAGATCACGTTCGTCGGGATGTACGCCGACACGTCACCGGCCTTGGTCTCGATGACCGGCAGTGCGGTGAGCGATCCGGCACCACGCTCGTCGGACAGCTTCGCCGCCCGCTCGAGGAGACGCGAGTGCAGGTAGAAGACGTCGCCCGGGTAGGCCTCACGACCCGGCGGACGGCGCAGCAGGAGCGACATCTGGCGGTACGCCTCGGCCTGCTTGGAGAGGTCGTCGTAGACGGCGAGGGCGTGCTGCCCGTTGTCCATCCAGTGCTGGCCCATCGCACAACCGGCGTAGGGGGCGAGGTACTTGAACGGCGCCGGGTCGGAGGCCGGGGCCACCACGACCACCGTGTACTCCATCGCGCCGTACTCCTCGAGGGTGGCCACGGTCTGCGCCACGGTCGAGGCCTTCTGGCCGATCGCCACGTACACGCAGCGCACGTCGAGACCGCGCTGGTTGATGATCGTGTCGATCGCGATGGTGGACTTGCCGGTCTTGCGGTCGCCGATGATGAGCTCCCGCTGGCCTCGGCCGATCGGGATCAGGGCGTCGACCGACTTGATGCCGGTCTGCATCGGCTCGTGCACCGGCTTGCGGCCGGTGATTCCCGGCGCCTGGATCTCCATGCGTCGGCGGACCACGTTCGTGAGCGGCCCCTTGCCGTCGATCGGCTCGCCGAGCGCGTTCACGACGCGGCCGAGCATGCCCTCCCCGACGGGGATGTCGAGGATACGGCCGGTCGCCTTGACGGCCTGGCCCTCGTCGATGTGGTTCACCTCACCGAGGACCACGGTGCCGATGGACGCCTCGTCGAGGTTCAGGGCGATACCGACGGTCCCGTCCTCGAACTCGAGGATCTCGTTGACCGCCGCCGACGGCAGCCCGGACACCCGGGCGATGCCGTCGCCGACCTCGAGCACCCGGCCGACCTGGCCCTGCTCCAGTGTGGGATCGAAGCCCTCGAGGCCCTTGTTGATCGCCGCGAGGATGTCATTGGTGTTGATCGTCAACTCAGCCATTGCTGCTCCAGCCGCCTCAGAACGCCTCTCGCAGTTGCGCGAGACGGGAACGAACGCTTCCATCGATCACGAGGTCGCCGATCTGGGTGACGACGCCACCGACGACGGCGGGATCGACGATCACCCGGATCTTGACCGGATGTCCGACCTGCTTCTCGAGCGCTGCGGCCAGGCGGTCCACCTGGGCGTCGTCGAGCGGCACGGCCGAACGGACCTCGGCGAGCGAGCGGTTCGACGCCGCTGCCGAGCGACGGGCCATCGCGTCGACCAGCTTCGGCAGGTCGGAGGCCCGATCGAGGGAGACGAGAAGACCGAGGATCGCCACGGTGGTCGGGGTCGCCCGACCGCTGAGCAGCTCCTCGACGACCTGGTGACGACGCGCCATGGGCACCGTCGCGTCGCTGAGCGTGGTGCGGAGCGCGTCGCTCGACTCGTAGATGCGGGCGAGGCGGAACAGCTCGTCCTCGACCTCGCCGGCCACCGGAGAGACCGCCACCATGGCATGGAGGGCGTCGGCGAGGACGTCCGTACGGTTGGAGTCGGCCATGTCCTACGCCCCCACCTGGTCGATGTACCGGTTGATGAGCGCCGCCTGCGTGTCGGCGTCGAGATTCGACCGTACGACCGCCTCGGCCGCACCGCGGGCGAGTTCGGTCACTTCGGCGCGCAGGTCGGCGATCGCCTGGTTCTTCTGTGACTCGATGTCGGCCGCAGCACGGGTCCGGAGATCAGCCGCTTCCTGGATCGATCGATCCTTCATCGTGGCGACGAGCTGCGTCGCCGCCGTGCGAGCCTCCGCGACGATCGCCGCGGCGTCGGCCTCGGCGTTGCCGATCGACGCCCGGATCCGCTCGGCCTCCGCAAGCGCTTCCGCCTTGGCGGCGTCGGCGGCACCGAGCTCCTTGGCGATCTTGTCGGATCGGGCCTGCAGCCCCTTCCGGAGCACGGGGACGGCGAACTTGCCGAGGAGACCGAACACGACCACGAAGGCCACGGTCCCCCAGTAGAACTCGTTGATGTCACCCGGCAGGAGGAACGAATTCGGTGCCTCCGCGCCCAGCAGGTTGAACATGGCGTTGTCTCCTTGAGTCGCGAGCCGGTCAGGCGGCGGGGCCGCGGCCGGAACGGTTCACGTAGTCCTCGATGACCTGGACCTGCCGGTCGAGGTCGAGATCCTTCTGGATGACCCGCGACGCAGCGGTGACCGCCACGCCAGCGATCTGGGAGCGGAGCTGGGCGAGTGCCGCAGCCTTGGCTGCGGCCACCTCGGCCGTCGCCGCGTCCCGCATGGCTGCGATCTCGGCATTCGCTGCAGCGAGCTCGGACGCACGATGGCGGTCGGCCTCCTCACGGGCGGCGCCGACGATCCCCGCCGCCTCGCCGCGAGCCTGCTCGATCCGGGCCGCATAGGCGGAACGGGCCTCGTCCGCACCACCGGTTGCCGAGTCGGCCTCCGACTTCGCCGACTGGATCCGCTGCTCACGCTCCTCCATCACCCGGAGCACCGGGGGGAGCAGCACGAAGCGCATGAGGATCCAGAGCGCGAAGAAGCTCACGCCTCCCCAGAACAGCTCGGGGACGGTGGGCAGGATGGGGTTGACGACCGCTTCGGTCGCCTCTCCCCCCTCGGTTGCTGCGAGCAGCGCTGCAGTCAGCACGGTTCCTCCGTGTCCTTCGACGGGTCCGGACCGGTGGCCGGATCAGACGAACTTGAGCAGGATGAAGACGACGAAGCCGATGAGTGCGAGGGCTTCGGTGAAGGCGATGCCGAGGAACATGGTCGTACGGACCATGCCGGCGGCCTCGGGCTGGCGGGCCATGGCCGACACGGCCTGGCCGACGAGGTAACCGATGCCGATACCGGGGCCGATGGCAGCGAGACCATAGGCGTACCCGGCGCTGGCGGCGCCGCTGATGCCCTTCTGGTCCGCGGCCGTCAGCGCGGCGGTGCCCGCTTCGGCGGTCGTCTCGGTGGCGAGCTGAACTGCGGTCTGGATCACGCCCATGGCTGCGGTGGTCTCCTGTTTTCGGTGCATGCCCGGCCGGCGCCGTGCACGACAAGGGTTGCTGGTTGTTGCGAACGGTCCGGCCCTTCGGGCCGGGGTACTCAGTGCTCCGGGTGGAGCGCACCGCCGATGTACACGGCGGTGAGGATCGTGAAGATGTAGGCCTGCAGGAACGCGACGAGCACCTCGAACCCGGTGAGCGCGATCAGCATGAACAGCGAGAGCGGCAGTGCGGCGACCAGGAAGCTCAGGCTCCACAGCGTGATGCAGAGCACGCCGAAGGTGATGAGCAGGATGTGGCCGGCCAACAGGTTGGCGAAGAGACGGACGGCGAGGGAGAACGGCCGGACGAGGAACGTCGACACGAACTCGATCGGGGTCACGAGCAGGTAGAGCGGCTTCGGCACCCCGGGCGGGAACAGCGCACCGGTGATGTAGTGGATCCCGTGGTGCTTGAGTCCCACCCCGATGAACCAGATCCACGCCAGAAGGGCGAGGATCAGCGGGTTCGCCATGCGGGCGTTCGCCGGCATGAGGATCGGCGGGATGATGCCGGTGATGTTGCCGAAGAAGATGAAGAAGAACATCGACAGCAGCATCGGCAGGTACTTCTCGCCACCGTGGCCGATGCCGGGGGCGATGACCTGCGTGCGGATGAAGTCGACCGACACCTCGGCGAGGTTCTGGGTGCCGCGCGGCACCATCTCACTGCGGCTGCGGGCCACGAGGAAGATCCCGCACGTGACCGCCACGGCGATCAGGTTGATCATCGAGATCTTGTTGAAGGCCCAGAAGGTCCCGTCACCGAAGGCGGCGGGCCATTCGACGACGTTGCCGATGGGCGGGAAGACGAGTGCTCCGAGAATCACCGGACGATGCTCTCCTCGTGCTGGCGGGACGGGACGGTGGTGGAACGCCGTCCCGGCTTGAGGCCGGGATGGGCGAGGGAGAGCGAAACGTAGCGCATCTCCCAGAACAGCAGGCCCAGGTGGGCCACGATCAGCGTGATGCCGAGGGACGGCAGGTGCATCCAGGACGCGTCACGCACCGCCATGACGGCGACGAAGACGAGCCCGAGGCGCAGCAGGAAGCCGAACAGCGCGGCGCCCATGAGCAGGGCGACGGAGATCCGTGCGGCGCCGGCCATCAGCGCGGCGGCGAGGACGAGGTTTCCAACCACGATCGCGAGTGCGTACAGGGCGGAGATCCCGCCGTCGACCCCGCCCATGGCGAGACCGAGCAGCACGAACGCCGGTGCGGCCGGTACGGCACGCCGGGCGATGTCCCGGGCGACGGCGGCCTCGGGTGCCGGTCCGTCGAGGCGCGTCAGGAATGCGTCGCCCACGGCCCCTCCTGCTCGAGACGTCGCATCTGGCGGTCGTAGCCGACCCAGACCTTCACGCCGGCGCCGAGGGCACCGAGGAGCGTGAGCACGATGGTGAACAACGGCACGAGGCCGAGCCAGCGATCGAGAGCGAGACCACCGAGGGTGAAGAGGACGACGACGACGGCGAGCTCGTAGCCGCCCCCGCTGCGATTCAGATCTCTCGACAGCTCTCGTCGCTGGGAAGATTCCACCGGTGGTTCCTCTGGCACCCGGCGTCGGTGACGGGCAGCCATGTGAATGTATTCGCAACCTAGGAGGGATGGGGGGATCCCGCAAATCGTCGCTGTTCGCACCGCTCGCCGTCGGGTAGCGCCCCGCCATGCGCCCCACCACATCCGCTCCCCGACCGTTGTCCGCTCCTGCGTCCGACCGGGCGAAAAGAGCCGTCGACGTCGTCGGGGCGCTGGTACTGCTGGTGCTCGGCGCACTCCCCATGGCCGCCGTCGCCCTCCTCGTACGGATCGTCGACGGACGACCCGTGCTGTTCCGCCAGGAACGTCTCGGCCGGCACGGTCGCCCGTTCGTGCTGGGGAAGTTCCGCACGATGGTGCCCGACGCCGAGGCGCTCCGGCCGATGCTCGCCCACCGCAACGAGGCGGACGGCCCGCTGTTCAAGATCCGTGAGGACCCCCGCGTCACCCGCCTCGGGCGCCATCTCCGCCGCACGTCCCTCGACGAGCTGCCCCAGCTCTGGAACGTGCTGCGGGGGGACATGAGCCTCGTCGGCCCTCGACCGGCGCTGCCCGCCGAGCTCGCCGCATGGCCGGCCGACCTGCACCGCCGACTCGAGGTGCGGCCGGGCCTCACCGGACCGTGGCAGGTCTCCGGGCGCGCCGGGGCGAGCTTCGAGGACTACCGCCGCCACGATCTCGCGTACGTGGACGGCCGAACCCTGCTCGGTGACCTCGGGCTCCTCGTCCGCACCGTCCCGGCCGTGCTGCGCGGCCGGGGTGCCGCATGATCAGCGGCGGAGGCCCGGGTGGAAGTAGGTGTAGAGCAGCAACGCGCAACCGGCGAGGGCGAGCAACACGAACGCGTCACCGCTCCCGGTCACCGTCGGGTACACCGCGACCGCCGAGAGCAAGGCCGTCCACGCCCACAGGATCGCCACGCTGCGCCGCTGGCCGTGCCCGAGGTCCATCAACCGGTGGTGCAGGTGCCCCTTGTCCGCCGTCGCGAGGCCCGACCGCCGCCGCGCACGCCGGATGATCGCGAACAGCGTGTCGCTCACCGGGACGCCGAGGATGACGAGCGGGATCACGAGCGGGGCGAAGAAGAAGAACGTCGAACCCGAGAACGGGTCGCGGGTCCGGCCGCCCACGGCGATCGTGGCCGTCGCGAGCAGCAGGCCGAGCAGCAGCGCGCCGCCGTCGCCCATGAAGGTGCGCGCCGGGTGCAGGTTGTGGGGCAGGAACCCGAGACAGCAGCCGGCCGTCGCGACGGCGACGAGCGGGGCGGGGTTCCCCGGTGCGAGCAGGCCGGCGTCGTCGAGTTGCAGCGTGTACACGAAGAACGCCACCGACGCGATCGCGACGATCCCCGCGGCGAGGCCGTCGAGCCCGTCGATGAGGTTGATCGCGTTCGTCATGCCGATCACCCACACCACCGTCACGAACGCAGCGAGGTCCGGCGAGAGCACGAAGAACCCGGCGAAGGGCACCCGGAACACGACGAGGCTCGTGCCGGTGAGCGCGAGCACCGACCCGGCGAGCACCGTTCCGGCGATCTTCGCCGGGGCGGACATCTCCCGGACGTCGTCGAGGAACCCCACTGCGTACATGAGCACGGCCGCCACGAGGATGCCGCCGACCTCGAGCACCGAGCGGAACGTCGCCACGTAGCCGCCGCTGATCGCCGCCGCAGCGAACGCGGCGACGAAGCCGACCAGCATGCCCAGTCCGCCGAGCGTCGGGGTCGGTCGCACGTGGATGCGACGTTCGTCGGGTGCGGCGACCGCGCCGACGCGGTGCGCGAGCGATCGGCTCAGCGGGACCGTCACGGTCGTCGCCACGGCGGCCACGAGGCCCACCACGAGGTGAGTGGCGACGCTCGCCTGCACCGGTCGAGGACCTCGCTCAGTCCGCCGGACGGTCGCCGGCGCGTCGGGCGAGCGCCGAACCGTCCGCGTAGTAGCGGTGGTGCCAGATCCCGGTGAGGTCCTCACCCCGGTCGGGGAGGCGCCAGGTCGTGAAGCGGGCCGACGCGAGGTCGACGGCGACGAGGGCTCGCGGTTGGTCGCGCGTGCCGTCGAGGTACGCGTCGGCGGCATCCGCTCTCAGATACCGCAGCGCGATCGCCCGGTAGACGTCGCGCCAGAGGTCGTCCTCGCCGGGTTCGTGGAGGATCTCGGCCCGCCCCTGCACGGTGATCTTCCGGTAGGGCAGCGCCTGTTCGTCGACCGACAGGCCGATGCGCGGGTCCCGACGGAGGTTCCCGAGGAACACCGCGGGTGCCCGCGGGGTGAACAGGATCCGGTCGTCGCGGCAGAGGAACCAGGTGGGCACGACCCGGGGCATGCCGTCCCCGTCGACGGTTCCGATGCGGACGAGGTGGCCGGGTTCGTCGAGGAACCGGGCGACCTCGTCAGCGGTGAGCTGCGGCATCCGGTCCTCCCTCGACCCGGTCGTGACCCGCCGAGGATACCGCCCCGCCACCGGGGCCCCGGCGGGCGCGCACGATCCGGTCCCGTCCCGTGAGGTCGGTCAGCACGTCGACGGCGTCGAACCCGCTGGCGCGGGCGAGGTCGGCGACGACGTGTGCCTGATCGGGTGCGAGCTCGACCACGAGCGCGCCGTCCTCGGCGAGCCACCTGCCCGCCCCGGCGACCACGACCTCGAGAGCGTCGAGCCCCCGCGGGCCCGCCCGCAACGCCAGGCCGGGCTCCCAGTCGGCGACCTCGGGGTCGAGGACGTCGCCGTCGGCGACGTAGGGAGGGTTGGACACGATCACGTCGAGACGACCGGCGAGGTCGGCGGGCAGCGCCGCGAACCACGACCCGGCACCGATCCGCACCCGGGTGGCCGACCGGCCGAGCGCGGCGAGGTTCGCCCGGGCGACGGCGAGCGCGTCGTCGGACACGTCGGTCGCCCACACCTCGGTGACGGGTCGTTCGGACGCTACGGCGAGCGCGAGCGCACCGGAACCCGTGCCGAGGTCGGCGACTCGCACCGGTGTGCGGGAGCGGGCGATGCGGTCGACCTCGGCGAGTGCGATCTCGGCGACGAGCTCCGTCTCCGGGCGGGGGATCAGCACCCGCCGGTCGACGAACAGGTCGAGTCGACGGAACGCCCAGTGGCCGAGCACGTACTGCAGCGGCTCGCCGGCCCGCCGGCGGGCGACGAGCGCGTCGAAGCGGGCGACGCCGCGCACGGTGACGAGGTCGTCGAGCACGTCGAGGAGCTCGGCGCCCGTCGCCCCGGCGACGTCCTCGACGATGCGCCGGGCGTCGAGTGCGCCGCCGGGTCGACCCCCGAGCACCGCCTCCGCCTCGGCGAGCAGCTCGCGCCAGCTCACGGTGCCGTCGGGTCGCTCGCCGCGCCCGGTCACCCGAGCTCCTCGGCGAGCCGGCGCGCCCGGTCGTCGGCGACGAGGGCGTCGACGATGTCGTCGAGCTCACCGGCGAGGACCCGGTCGAGCTTGTACAGCGTGAGACCGATGCGATGGTCCGTGACCCGGTTCTCCTTCACGTTGTACGTGCGGATCTTCTCGCTGCGCCCTCCCCCGCCGATCTGGCTGCGTCGCTGGTCGGACCGTTCGGCGGCCTGACGGTCCTGGGAGGCCTTCAGCAGGCGGGACCGCAGCACGGCGAGCGCCCGGGCCCGGTTCTGGATCTGGCTCTTCTCGTCCTGCATCGTGACGACCGTGCCGGTCGGCCGGTGCGTGATCCGCACCGCCGAGTCGGTGGTGTTCACGTGCTGTCCACCCGCACCCGACGACCGGTAGACGTCGATCTGGAGATCCGCCGGGTCGATGTCGACGTCGACCTCCTCCGCCTCGGGGAGCACCGTCACCGTCGCCGAGGAGGTGTGGATGCGGCCCTGGGACTCCGTCACCGGCACGCGCTGCACCCGGTGCGGGCCGGCCTCGCCACGGAGACGGGTCCAGGGGTGGTCCCCCTCGATCCGGAACGTCACCTCGTTGAACCCGCCGAGATCGGACGGGGTCGACGACAGCACCTCGACCCGCCACCCCTGGCGTGCGGCGTACCCGCGGTACATCTCGAAGAGGTCCCGGGCGAACAGGTTCGCCTCCTCGCCGCCCTCGGCGCCGCGGATCTCCATGATCACGTTCTTGTCGTCGTTGGGGTCACGAGGGAGCAGCAGCAACCGCAGTTCCTCGCTGCGGGTGGCGATGTCGGCCTCGGCCGCGGTGACCTCGGCCCGGGCGAGTTCCCGTTCCGCCCCCTCGCTCTCGGCGAAGAGCTCGCGGGCGACGGCGAGGTCGGCCTCGCGGGCGAGGAGGCGTTCGTGTGCGGCGACGATCGCCTCGAGCTCGCGGTACCGGCGGCTCTCCGCCGCATACCGGCGCTGGTCGGCGAGGAGGTCGGGGTCGGCGAGGCGCGTGCCGAGCGCGACGAACTCCTCCCCGAGCGCTCTGAGCCGGTCGGCGAGGTTCACGACGGCCAGGACCCCGGCACGGCGACGCTGCGGGCAGGACGGCGGAGTCGTGCTGCGAGGGCGTCGACGACCGGGTAGAGGTCACGCGGCGGGAGGACGAGCACGAGCTCGGCGGTCGGGTGGTGGCGGTCGCGCGTGTCTGCCGCGGTCGGCACGAGGTCGAGGTCCACCCCGACGGAGGCGACCACGACGAGCGGGCCGTCGGCCGAGCTGCCCGCCGCGGCGGCCGGCACGGGATCGAGGAGGTTGTCCCGCGGCAGCGGCGGCTCGACCGCCCGGAGCTCCGTGGCCCCGACGACGGCCGGCGCCGCGAGCAGGTCGGCGCGCAGCCACCGGGCCCGGCCGATGCGATTGAGGAGGTGCGGGCTCGCCTCGGTGCGCCGATTGGCGCGCACGGCGGCGAGGACGCCGGCGGTCAGCTCGGCGTGGCTGCGCACCGCCTCCATCACCGCGGCGGCCTCCCGGTCGTAGCGTCCGACGCCGACCTCGAGGGTCGGGCCTTCGGGGCCGGCCACGACGCGCCCCACCTCGAGGCCGTCGATCTCCGCGAGCACGACACCGTGTTCGACCACGACGGTCGCTCCTGCCGCCCGCAACGGTTCGACGGCCGCCAACGCGGCGGGGTCCGCCACGACCATCGGGAGATGCGCGGCGGCCGTGGCCGGCGTCGTCGTCCGACCCTCGACGGTGCGCACGCGCACGTCGAGGTCGAACAGGCCGGCCCGGCGGGCGAGCACCCCGGCCACCTCCGCGTCGTCGGCGAGCACGAGGACCGTGTCGAGCTCGGCGCGCACCGCCCACGCGAGTGCCGGCCCGAGCGCCCGCTCACCGCCCCGGTCGGCGACGAGGACGACACCGGTGTCACCGAAGCGCAGCGCCGCACCGTCACCGAGCGGCACGGCATCGACCTCGGCGGGGAGGTCCCCGAGCAGGTCGGCGGCGAGCGCCCGCAGCTTCGCGGCCCGAAGGCGGGCCCCGAGATCGCCCTCGGTGGTCACGGCAGTCGGCCGAGCGCCTCGTCGACGGAGGCCGTCGCCGCGACCAGCGCGACGAGGTCCGGCCCCGAAAGGGCACGGGCACGGCGGCGGGCGTCGGCTCCCGCCGCGCCGACGAGCAGCTCCTCGTGGCGGGTGGAGGAGCGGTCCGGGGCGACCGCCGGATGGATCCGCTGCTCGGCGAGGGACCGGTCGAGGTGCAGCTCGAGGTTCGCCCCCTCGCGCAGGTCCTCGAGCACGGCGTCGTCCCCGCGGGTGCCGGTGCCGGTGGCCACCGTGGCGATCACCGTGAGCGAACCGCCCTCGGCGACGTTGCGGGCCGCACCGAGGAACCGCTTCGCCGGGTAGGTCGGCGATCCGAGCGGCGACGCGGTGTTGTAGGCGCGGGCGATCCGGGTGATCCCGTCGACGACCACCACCACGTCGTGGCCGGTCTCCACGAGCCGCTTGGCCCGTTCGATGGTCATGTCCGCGGCGAGCACGTGCTCGTCGGCGGGCCGGTCGAACGTGGCGGCGACGATCTCGGACTCGACCACCCGCCGCACGTCGGTGACCTCTTCGGGACGTTCGTCGACGAGCAGCACCAGCAGGGTCACATCGGGGTTGTTCACCTCGACCGCCCGAGCGAGGGAACGGACGAGCGACGACGCCCCGGTGCGCGGCGGCGCGACCACGATGCCCCGCTGCCCACGGCCCATCGGCGTGAGCAGGTCGATCACCCGGGCGGTGACGTCGTCGGCGTTGTCGGGCCCGACGAGCACGAGACGCTCCTCGGGGTGCACCGCGGTGAGGTCGTCGAACCGCAGGCGGCCACGAGCGGCCTCGGGATCGCCGTCGTTGACCTCCTCGACCCGCAGCAGGGCCGGGTTCTTCTCCCCCCGGCCGGCCGGACGCGACCATCCGGCGACGACGTCACCCTTGCGGAGACTGAACTGGCGGATGAACTTCGCCGGCACGTACACGTCCTCGCGGGAGGGCAGGTGGCCCCGCACCCGCAGGAAGCCGTACCCCTCATCCCGCAGGTCGAGGAGGCCGAGCACCCGGATGGCGTCCGGCGGCAGGGTCTGCTCGTCACCGTTCGGGCGTTCCCCCGCACCGCGCTCCGCTCCGCCGCGCTCCCCCGCGGCGCCCTCCACGGCGCCCCGGTCACGGCCCCGTCGACGGCGGCGCCGACCACCGCCGGCCTGCTCGCCGTCCTCCGTCGTATCCTCGCCGGGGGACTCCTCCGACCCGGCGGAGCTCGCGGGCTCCTCCTCGGGTTCCTCCACCCGCTCCTCGGCGGGGGCCGCCTCGGGCTCGGGTGCCGGCCGCTGGGCGATGTGCGGCTGCTCGGGCGCCGGCTCCGGCGACGCTGCGGTGGTGCCGACGCCGGCGGCCTCGAGGATCAAGTCGATGAGCTGTTCCTTGCGGGCACGGGCCGGGGCGCGGCGACCGAGCGCCGCGGCGATCGCCGTGAGCTGCTCGCGGTCCTTGCGCTGCAGCGCCGCCCGTTCGAGTTCGTTCGCGTCAGCGGGCACGTCGTCCTCCATCCCACGACCAAGCCTCCCGGCGGGTCGGGTTCGTTTCGTCGCACTCCCGGCGGCGACGGATTCGTCGCCCAAGGGCCCTTGCGGGCAGATCGGGATCCGGCGGGAACCGGCGGAGTGATGCTATCGCTCGAGCAGCACGGCCATGAGGTCGTGCGCCGCGACCGGCTCGAGGCCGGCGACACCGGCCTCGCTGTAGGTGCCGCCCGGGCCGTCGACGCGCGAGTCCACGAGCAGGTAGGGCACCGGGTCGGGCGTGTGGGTGCGCAGGCGCAGTGGCGTCGCGTGGTCGGGCAGCAGCAGGAGCCGCCAGTCCCCCATGTCGTCGAGGGCCGGGATGAGGTCGGCGAGAACCCGAGCGTCCCAGTTCTCGAGGGCGCGCACCTTCTCGGCGACGTCGCCCGCGTGGCCCGCCTCGTCGGACGCCTCGATGTGGACGATCCACAGGTCCGCACCGTCGCGCAGCCCGGCGATCGCCGCGTCGCGCATGCCCTCGTAGTTCGTGTCGAACCAGGCGTTCGCGCCGGGCACCTCGACGACGTCGAGCCCGGCGAGCACCCCGAGGCCCCGCACGAGGTCGACCTCGGTCACGAGCCCACCCCGTAGGCCGAACCGGTCGGCGAGCGCCGGCATCGCCGGACCGGGGCCTTGCCCCCAGAGCCAGATCTGGTTCGCGTCGAGCCCGAAGCGCCCGAGCACCGCGCGCGACCGTTCCATCAGCTCGACGAGGTGCGGTGCGGCGGCGCCCGTGGGCAGGACCGACGGCTTGCCGGTCAGGTCGTGGGGCGGCACGCAGTCGGCGTCGGTCCAGTCCGGCGGTGCGAGCATGATGTGGCGGTACTTGACCCCCGGGTGGAACGACACGTCGCCACCGAGCTCGGCGTCGAGCGCCCGGATCACCTCGGCCGCAGCGTCGGAATCGGGGTGCCCGCCCGCGAAGTCGACCATCGTCCCGTCGGGCCCGACGGTCACGAGGTTGCAGCGGTACGCGACCCGCCCGGTGAGGTCGAGACGCATCGCCGCGGCCTCGATCGGGGCACGGCCGGTGTGGTAGCGGGCCGGGTCGTACCCGAAGATCGCCATGTTCCCGACGTCGCTCCCCGGCGGCATGCCGGCGGGGATCGTCGCCGCGCGGCCGACCGTGCCCCGGGCGGCGAGGGACCGCAGCACCGGAAGGTCGGCGGCCTCGAGCGGGGTGCGCCCGCCGAGCTCGTCGACCGGTTCGTCGGAACAGCCGTCGGGAACACAGACCACGTACTTCATCGCATCCATGATGGCACCTCAGTTCGTGCGAACCGCTGCCGAGACGAATCGCTCGACGGCGGCGAGATCGTTCGGGAGCGTGGTGCAGCGTTCCGGCCGCTCGAACAGATCGGCGAGCCGGTCCGGCAGCGCGGGACGCACCCCGGTCGCCCGTTCCACGGCGTCGGGGAACTTGGCGGGGTGCGCGGTAGCGAGCACGATCGTGGGCGTCCCCGCCGGACCGGGCACGGACCGTGCGGCCGCGATGCCCACGGCGGTGTGCGGGTCGACGAGCAGACCGTGGCGGTCGTGGACGTCGCGGATGACGGCGAGGGTCCCCTCGTCGTCGCAGCGCGCCGCTTCGAAGTGGGTGTCGATCCCCCGGCGCTGCGCCTCGGTGAGCTCGACCGATCCGGCGGTCCGGAACCGGGCGAGCTGCGCCGCGGTCGCTGCGCCGTCGCGGCCGGCGAGCTCGAACAGGAGGCGTTCGAAGTTCGAGGACACCTGGATGTCCATCGACGGGCTGAGCGTCGGCACGACACCGTCGAGCGCCATCGTCCCCGTGTGGAACGCACGGGTGAGGATGTCGTTGCGGTTCGACGCGACGACGAGCCGTTCGACCGGGAGGCCCATCGCCCGGGCCCCCCACCCCGCGTACACGTTGCCGAAGTTGCCGGTCGGCACGACGAAACGGACGGGTCGGCCCCCGAAGATGGCGGCGGTGGTCACGTAGTAGACGATCTGGGCCATCACCCGGGCCCAGTTGATCGAGTTCACGGCGGTCAGGTGCACGGCGTCCCGGAACGCGCCGTCGGCGAACGCGGCCTTCACGAGGTCCTGGCAGTCGTCGAAGGTCCCCTCGACGGCGACGTTGAACACGTTCGGGGCGTCGACGGTCGTCATCTGGCGGCGCTGCACCTCCGAGACCCGACCGTGGGGGTGAAGGATCACGCAGTCGACGGCGGCCCGGTCGCGCAGCGCCTCGATGGCAGCCGACCCGGTGTCCCCCGAGGTCGCGCCGAGCACCGTCACCCGGCCACCCCGCCGGGCCAGTTCGTGGTCGAAGAGCCGTCCGACGAGCTGGAGCGCGACGTCCTTGAAGGCGAGCGTCGGACCCCGGTAGAGCTCGGCGAGGTACACGTCACCGTCGAGGGGGACGAGCGGGACGACCTCGGGGGTGTCGAAGCACGCGTAGGCGTCGGCGACGATCGCCTCGAACGTGGCGCGGTCGAGCGCCCCCTCCACGAACGGCCACATGACCTCGACCGCCGCAGCGGCGTAGCCCCGTTCGGCGGCCTCCCGCCAGGTCGGAGGGAGTGTCGGCCAGCTCTCCGGCACGTACAGGCCACCGTCGTCCGCGAGGCCGGCGAGGAGCACGTCGGCGAACCCGAGCGTCGGGGCGCTCCCGCGGGTGGACACGTAGCGCATTCCTCACACCACCCCGATGACCCGCAGCACGCTGTCCACCGACAGCACGTCGGCGAGGTCCGCGAGGTCGGCGAGGGTCGCGCGCATGGCCGACTCGGCGACGGCGTGCGTGATGAAGACCAGGTGCGCCCGGTCCTCGGCGTCCTCCTGCTCGAGCGAGCGGATCGACACGCCGTGGTCGGCGAAGGTGGCCGCGACCCGGGCGAGGACGCCGGGGCGGTCGGCGACGGTGAGCTGCACCGAGAACGCGCACTCCGCGTCGTCGAGCGGGCGGATCCGGGCCGGGCGGAGCGCGCCGATGCTCGCCGAGGTGCCGACGCGGAGGTTCAGCGCCGCGTCGACGACGTCGCCGAGCACGGCCGACGCCGTCGGGTCCCCACCGGCGCCGCGCCCGTAGAACATGAGCTCGCCGACCGCGTCGCCCTCGATGAACACCGCGTTGAACGCGTCGTTCACCGCGGCGAGCGGATGGCCGAGCGGCACGAGCGTGGGGTGCACCCGGACACCGACGCTGCCGTCGTGGTGGGACTCGGCGATCGCCAACAGCTTGATCCGGAACCCCCGACGATCCGCCGCGGCGATGTCGGCGGCGGTGACCCCGCGGATGCCCTCACGGGCCACGTCGTCGGCGCGCACGGCGCACCCGAACGCGATCGTGGCGAGCACGGCGGCCTTCGCCGCCGCGTCGTGACCGTCGACGTCGGCGGTCGGGTCCGCCTCGGCGTACCCGAGCGCCTGCGCCTCGGCGAGAGCGTCCGCGTAGTCGGCGCCGGAGCTCGTCATGCGGGTGAGGATGTAGTTCGTCGTGCCGTTCACGATGCCGAGCACCCGTCGCACCTGCTCGCCACGCAAGGACTCCCGCAACGGACGGATGATCGGGATGCCACCCGCGACCGCGGCCTCGAACAGCAGGTCCACGCCCGCCGCGTCGGCCGCCGCGTACAGCTCCGGGCCGGCGCTGGCGAGGAGCGCCTTGTTGGCGGTGACCACCGGCTTGTGCGCGGCGAGCGCCGCCATGACGAGCGTGCGGGCGGGTTCGACGCCGCCCATCAGCTCGACGACGAGGTCGACGTCGGGGGCGGCGACCACGGCGGCGGGGTCGGTGCCGAACCGGTCGGCGCCGAGCGAGCCGTCGCCGGCCGGCCTCGGGCTCCGGGCAGCCACCCGCGTGATCTCGAGTCGCACCCCGGTGCGCGCCTCGATCGCCGCGCCGCGGCGGTCGAGCAGCGCGACGAGGGCACGACCGACGGTTCCATGGCCCAGGAGGCCGATGCGCACGGTGTGGGAGGACACGGCGAGCGAGCCTACCGGCCACCCGGCCGCGGTCGGTCAGCCGTCGCCGAGGAGGGCGTCGGTGCGCAACAGGTCGGCGTCGGTCTCCCGCCGGACCACGAGCCGGGCGCGTCCGTCCGCGACGAACACGACCGCCGGGCGGGGCATGCGGTTGTAGTTCGACCCCATGGCGAACCCGTACGCCCCCGTCACCGGGGTGGCGAGCACGTCACCGACCGCGAGGTCGGCGGGCACGGCCGCCTCGTGGAGGAGGACGTCACCGGACTCGCAGTGCTTGCCGACCACCCGCACGGCCCGCGGTCGGTCGGCACCGACCGCTCGAGGCAGGAACGCCTCGTACTCGCTGCCGTAGAGCGCCGGGCGCGGGTTGTCGATCATGCCGCCGTCGACCGCCACGTAGGTTCGCACCCCGGGGATGTCCTTCACCGTGCCGACCGTGTAGAGCGTCACCGCTGCGGAGGCGGCGATGACCCGGCCAGGCTCGGCAGACACGGTGGCGTCGATCCCGAGCGCCCGGCACGCCTCTGCCACCCGTGCCCCCCACGCCGGGATCCGTTCGGTCGTCTCGCCTTCCACGTAGGCGACGCCGAGTCCGCCGCCGATGTTCAGCTCGGGCAGGCCGCAGGACCGCACGAACGGGGCGATCACCTCCATCGCCCGGGCGAAGCTGTCGGTGCGGAAGATCTGCGAGCCGATGTGCACGTGCAGGCCGACGAGATCGACCGGGGAGCCGGGCGCCCGCAGACGGGCGACGGCGCGTTCGGCCGCACCGTCACGGAGACCGAACCCGAACTTGGAGTCCTCCTGGCCGGTCGACACGTAGTCGTGGGTGTGCGCCTCGACCCCCGGGGTGACGCGCACGAGCGCCGCGGGCCGCCGCAGGCCGTCCGCGACGAGGCCTTCGAGCCGGTCGATCTCGTCGAAGGAGTCCACGACGATGCGACCGACCCCTGCGGCGAGCGCCTCGCGGAGCTCCTCGGTCGACTTGTTGTTGCCGTGCAGCAGCAGATCCGCGGCCGGCACCCCCGCCCGGAGCGCGAGCCCGAGCTCCCCGCCCGACGCGACGTCGAGCCGCATGCCCTCCTCGTGCGCGAGCCGGGCCATCGCCCCGCAGAGGAACGCCTTCGTCGCGTAGTACACGCCGCCGGGGAACGCAGCGACCGCCTCCCGGCAACGCGCCCGGAGGTGGGCCTCGTCGTAGACGAACAGCGGGGTGCCGTACGTGTCGGCGAGGTCGGTGAGCCGCACCCCGCCGACGAGGAGGCCCCCGTCGTCGGCGACGGTCGCCGTCTCCGGCAGGAGTGCGTGGTCGATCGGCGCGGCCACGACGCCTACATCTGCTCGGGCGCGGACACGCCGAGGAGGTCGAGGCCGATCCCGAGGCCGATCCGTGCCGACTCGACGAGCCACAGTCGGGCCTGGGTGACCTCGTCGGTGACCCCCTCCCCGAGCACGCGGCAGTCGTGGTAGAAGCCGTGGAACGCGCCGGCGAGCTCGCGCACCCAGGTGGTCACCCGGTGCGGCGCCCGTTCCGTGCACGCCCCGACGACCGTGTCGGGCAGCTCGGCGAGGACCCGCAGCACGTCGAGTTCCCGCTCCTCGACGAGCACCCTGAGGTCCACGTCGGCGAGGGGGCGACGGATGACGCCCGCCTCAGCGGCGGTGCGAGCGAGGGAGCAGATCCGGGCGTGCGCGTACTGCACGTAGAACACCGGGTTCTCCATCGCCTTCGAGGAGATCACGGCGAGGTCGACCGTCTGGCGGGTGTCGAGGGACTGCAGCAGGAACGTGAGGCGGGCGGCGTCGACCCCGACCTCGTCCACGACCTCGGCGAGGGTCACCATCGTGCCCGCCCGCTTGGACAGGCGGACCTCCTCACCGTCGCGCTTGAGGGTGACGAGCTGCCCGAGGATCACCTCGACGTCCTCACGACGCCGGCCGAGCGCCTCGACCCCGGCGACGAGTCGGGCGACGTAGCCGTGGTGGTCGGCCCCCCACACGTCGATGACCTGGTCGTAGCCCCGGGCGAACTTGTCGCGGTGGTAGGCGATGTCGGGGCACAGGTAGGTGTACTCGCCGTCGGACTTGACGAGCACCCGGTCCTTGTCGTCGCCGAAGTCGGTCGACCGCAACCACGTGGCGCCGTCGGCGACGTAGGTCACGCCCCGCGCAGCGAGTTCGGCGAGCGTGGCGTCGATCGCCCCGCTGTCCAGCAGGGACCGTTCGGAGAACCACGTGTCGAAGTGCACCCCGACCGCGTCGAGGGTCTCCCGCAGGTCCTGGCGGACCCGGGCGTACCCCCATTCGACGGGGTCGACGTCGTCGGGCATCTCCGCCGCCCACTCCTCGAGGTAGACGCCCTGGTAGCCGCCCTCGGGAAGGTCCGTACCGGCCTTGCGGGCGGCGAGCGATGCGCCGAACAGGCCCATCTGCACGCCGCGGTCGTTGAGGTAGTACTCCCGGTCGGCCCGGTACCCGCAGCGGTTCAGCAGGTTCACGAGCGCGTCGCCGTAGGCCGCCCAACGGCCGCCGCCGGCGTGCAGCGGGCCGGTCGGGTTCGCGGAGACGAACTCGACGTTGACCCGGCGGCCGCCGCCGAGGTCGGGTCGGGCGTAGCCCTCCGGCCCCTCGGTGACGACGGTGCGCAGCACGTCGTGCAGCCACGTCGGGGCGAGGTGGAAGTTCACGAACCCCGGCCCGGCGATCTCGACCCGGTCCACGTGCGCCGGCGGTGCCGCGGCCAGATCGGCGACGAGTTCGGCGGCGAGGTCGCGGGGCGGACGTCCGACGGCCTTCGCCGAGACGAGCGCGACGTTGGTCGACCAGTCACCGTGCTCACGGCGGGCCGGGCGCTCGAGCTGCACGGGGACCGCGGGGTCGCCCCCGAGGCGGCCCACGGCGGCGGCGACGGCGGCGGCGAGGTCGTCCCGGATCACGGGCGGACACGCTACCCGCAGGGCACCGCACCTGGGAGACTGCGCCGATGACCACCGTCTGGCGCTCCTACGAAACCGTGCGCATCGACGGTGACGGCCCGATCCGTCACCTCGTGCTGAACCGTCCCGAGGTCCACAACGCGGTGAACCCCCAACTCGTCGCCGACGTGCACCGCGCCTGCCTCGACCTCGACGACGACCCGTCCGCGCGGGTGGTGATCTTCCGGGGCGACGGCCCGAGCTTCTGTTCGGGGGCGGACCTCAAGTCGCCGCGCGCCTCGACGATGCGGGCGATGATCGGATCGAAGGAGGGTGCCCGCATGTACGACGCGCTCCTCCACCTCAACGCGGTGACGATCGCTCTCGGCCACGGGCACATGATCGGCGGCGGCGGCGTGTTCCCCGCGGCGTGCGACTTCCGCATCGGCGGGCCGTCGGTGCGGCTCACGCTCAACGAGGTGAGCATCGGGTTCAACCTGACCTGGCACTCCCTCCCGGTGATGATGAGCATCGTCGGCCCGGTGCGCATGCGGGAGATGCTCCTCCTCGGTCGCACCTACGACGTCCACCAGCTCGACGCCATGGGGTTCTGGACCGAGATCGTCGACGACGACGCCGACCTCGTGCCCGCCGCCGAACGACTCGCCGCCGAGATCGTCCGCCAGCCGCCGCAGGCGTCGACGGTGACCAAGGCCTCCATCACCGCCCAGGCGCTCGCCCACTTCCGGGCGGTGCAGCACATGGACCACATCGCGGTCGGCTACATGAACCTGTCGCAGAACTCCGCCGTCGCCCGTCGCACGTACTTCGACGGGGCAGGACGGGACTGGGTGGAGGAATGAAGGGCCGCGACCGCTCGGCACTATGCTGACCGGTTCCAGCCCTCGTAGCTCAGTGGATAGAGCAGCGGCCTCCGGAGCCGTGTGCGCAGGTTCGAGTCCTGCCGAGGGCGCTCCACGATCCTGGGAGGGCGCAGATGTCGGACGCACCGACCTCGCACTACGACGCCATCGTGATCGGGGCCGGCTTCGGCGGGCTGTACGCGCTGCTCCGCCTGCGCGACGGTCTCGGCATGTCGGTCCGAGGGTTCGACGGTGCCGGAGGGGTGGGCGGCACGTGGTGGCACAACCGCTACCCCGGCGCCCGCGTCGACGCACCGAGCGCGCCGTTCTACGGCTACACGTTCTCGAAGGAACTCGTGGAGGAGTGGGACTGGACCGAGACCCAGTCCTCGAGCAGCGACGTGCTGCGCTACCTCGAACACGTCGCCGACCGGTTCGACCTGCGCAAGGACTTCGAGTTCGACACCCGGGTGACCGGCGCCCGTTGGGACGACGACGAGCAGCGCTGGACCGTCGAGACCGGGCGCGGGACCCGCGCCACGGCGCGCTTCGTCGTCTGCGCCACCGGTGCCCTGTTCGTCGCGAACAAGCCGGACTACCCCGGCATCGACGACTTCACCGGCCCGATCCACCACACCGGCCGCTGGCCCCACGAACCGGTCTCCTTCGAGGGCAAGCGGGTCGCCGTCATCGGCACCGGCTCCTCGGGCGTGCAGGCCATCCCCGAGATCGCGAAGTCCGCCGCGCACGTCACCGTGTTCCAGCGCACGGCGCAGTACGCGCTCCCCGCCCGGAACCGGCCGCTCGCACTCGAGGAGCTCCAGGCGTACCGCGACGACTGGGACGACCTGCGCGAGTCCATGGTCCGCCGGGGCGGCTGGCCGTTCCCCACCACCCGACAGGTCGCGTCGGACCACACGCCCGCCGAGCGTCGGGCGCGCTACGAGGAGCTGTGGGCGCAGGGCGGCATCCATCTCTCGATCAACAGCTACGTGGGCGTGCTCACCGACGAGGAGCTGAACCGTGAGGTCGGCGACTTCGTACGGGACAAGATCCGCGAGATCGTCCGCGACCCCGAGACCGCCCGGAAGCTCACCCCCGAGTACCTCTTCGGCACGAAGCGACTCATCCTCGACAACGGGTACTTCGAGACCTACAACCGTGACAACGTCACGCTCGTCGACCTGCGCGAGCACCCGATCACGTCCTTCACGGCGACGACCGTGCGCACCGAGCGCAGCGAGCACCCCATCGACATGCTGGTGCTCGCCACCGGGTTCGACGCGGTCAGCGGCTCGATGCTGCAGCTCGACCCGCAGGGCGTCGACGGTGTCCGGTTGAGCGACAAGTGGGCGACGCGTTTCTACACGAACCTCGGCATGTCGATCGCCGGGTTCCCGAACCTGTTCATGATCCACGGCCCGCAGTCGCCGGGTGTGCTCTACACGATGCCCCTCGGCGGCGAACGCCACGTGGCGTGGATCGAAGCGGCGATCCGCCATCTGGAGGAGCACGGCTTCGGCGCGATCGACACCACCGAGGAGGCCGAGGCCGCCTGGGACAATGAGGTCAACGCTCTCGCGAACCGCACCCTCTACCCGCGGACGAACTCGTGGTACACCGGGGCGAACATCCCCGGGAAGCCCCGCCAGTTCCTCGCCCACACCATGGGGTCGCGCTACTTCGACCGGATCGACGCCATCGCCGCGGAGGGGTTCCCGGGTTTCGTCTTCACCCCGCAGCGCGCTGCGGAGCACCCGACACCCGCCACCCGCTGAGGTCAGGCAATCGGGTTCTTGTAGGTGTCGAGGTAGGTGATCTCCGCCACCGGCGGGCGGGCGGCCGGCTTGAAGTCGGTGCCCTTGGTGTAGGCGACCGGCAACAACCCGGCCTGGCTCATGTGCGGCGGGATCCCGAGCAACTCGGCCGCCTCCTCCTCGAGTCCGAGGTGCAGCGTCGTGAGACAACTCCCGAGGCCTCGGCTGCGCAGCGCGAGCTGGAAGCTCCACACCGCCGGCATGATCGACCCCATCAGCCCTGCCGCGCCGTTGGTGGTGCCGTCGACCCGCCCGATGATCATCGGGATCACCATGACCGGCACCCGCGCCAGGTTCTGGGCCAGGAAGTTGGCCGAGTCGAGCACCCGACCGGTCTGACTGGCGGCGTCGGCCTGCTCGGCGGCGCTGCGGAGGTACTCCCCGCCCGCACGGCGGTACAGGTCGGCCAGCGCATCCTTCTTCGCCTGATCCCGCACGACCAGCCAGCGCCAGCTCTGCCGGTTCGACCCGGTCGGCGCCTGGACGGCGAGCTGCAGGCATTCGAGCAGCACGTCGTCGGGCACCGGCCGGTCGAAGTCGAGCCGCTTGCGCACCGCCCGGGTGGTCGAGAGGAGGGCGTCTACGTGCTCGAGGTCGAACTGCATCACCGGAGTCTGCTCCGCTGAACCGCCGCCTGCCACCCGGCGGGGACGGCACACCTCAGCAGGCCGGTGACGCCACCTTGAACTTCTTCGTCTCGCCGTTTTCAGCGTCGACGATCACGTCGATCTGCTTGTAGGCGTGCGTGACGCACCCGACGGTCTGGGTCCAGACCTTCGTGTACTCGCCGTAGACGGCCTGCTCCGGTGCACCGGCGCAGGTGGTACCGCCGCCGTTGACCGCATTGCCGTACTCGTTGTAGCGGACCGCGCACACCCGCCGGATGCCCTGCTTGCTGCCGGTGCGCACGCCCGGGTCGGCTGCGTCGACGGTGAGACGGAGTTGCTGTCCCGAGCGTGCCTGCGTGATCGACGCGGTGATCCCACCCGCCGCCGTCGTCGGTGTAACGGCGGCCGTCGTCGGTGTAGCGGCGGCCGTGGTCGGCGTGCCCGCAGCAGTCGTGACGGACGCTGCCCCGGCCGCTGTCGTGGCCGCTGTCGTGGCCGGAGCCATCACCTCGGTCGACTCGACCTGGACGGCCTCGCCGGCCGCCTCCTGGGCGTCGTCGCTCCCGCCGCACGCCGCGGCCATGAGCGCCGTCAGCGAGAGCGCTGCGATGGTGGTCAGTCGTCGGTTCATCTGGATCTCCCTGGGTCCCGCCGGACGCTCCGTGCGCCCCGCTGCCGGGTGGATCCACGCACGACCCCTCCGGTCACACTTTTCTCCTGCGCACGCCGGCCGGGTGGCCGAGCACGGTAGGGAGCATACCGGCAGCGTCAGCACGCCACCTTCACCTGCACCACGGCGCCCCACGGGGCAGAACGGTTGCCCGCCGCGTCGAGGACCGCGTTCACCCGCACGCGGACCGCGCCGGCGTACTTCACCGGGCCGAGTGTGCCGACCAGTCGCCCGGACTGTGCGGTCATCGTCAGGGACCGCCAGGTGATCCCGTCGAGGGAGACCTCGACGTCGCCGCCGACCACCCCCACGTCGTCGGAGACGGCGACGGTGAGCATGGTCGTCGTCGGGATGAGGGTGACCGGGCACCCTGTCGACGTCGCCCGGATCGTGTTCCGCGCGGCGCTCACCGACAGGATCTTCGGCGGCAGCGTGTCCCCCTTCGTGGTCGAGGGTGCCCCACCCGTCGCCGACCCGGGTACCCCCGGACCGTCCGCCGTGGTCGTGGACGTGGGCGCCGACCCGGTCGGGACGACACTCGTGACCGCGCCGGTGGCGGTCGCCGTGGCACCCGATGCCCCCGTCCCCGACCCGTCGGCGGTCGGTGCGGTGACCGCCGCCGCGGCCCCCGTCGGCCCGGCGACCTCCTCGGCGTCGGTCCGGCCATCGCCCACGAGGGAAGGGAACGCTGCGACGGCGGCGATCACCACGACGAGCGCCACCACCGCGAGCCCGACGGGTCGGAACCCTCGGCCGGTCCTCGGGAAGCCGTCGCGGCCCGCACGGAACGCCGACCGGTCCGGCACGGGCAGACCCGCCCCGTCGACCGGCAACGCGCCGAGGAGCGCGTCCCGCACCGACGCCGGCGCCGCATGCGCGGGGGACGAGCGGAACGCCGCGACCGCCCGTGGTGCCCGCCGCCGGTCGTCGCAGACGGCGCAGCCGTCGGCATGGCGGGCGATCCGCTTGCGCCACAGCGGGGTGAGCGCACCCTCGTAGCCGTCGAGGAGCGCTGTGAACGTCAGGCACCCACCGTCGTCGAAGCGCAGCAACCGCAGCGCGCCCACCGAACGTTCGAGGTTCTGGCGCATGCGGCCGACGGTGACGTTCGCGTGGTGTCGGGTCATCCCGAGCGCCGCAGCGAGCTCCGGGCCCTCGAGCCCCTGGCGGACGGAGAGCTCGAGCGCGGCGCGCTCCGCATCGTTCAGCCCGGCGGCCGCCTCCCACACGAGGGCGACCTCCGCCGAGGCGTCGACCCCTGCGGCCACGTCCGCTGCGACGTCGCCGACCGCAGCGACCGTGCCGACCTCGAGCTCACCGCCCATCGGGTCCACCGGCTCGGACCGCGACGCCTTCGCTCCGAGACGGGCCACCCGGTTCCGGGCGATCGCGAACAACCACGGGCGCACCCGGTCCGGGTCGCGGAGTTGCCCGAGCCGCTGCCAGGCCACGAGGAACGTCTCCGACAGCGCGTCCTCGGCGACACCCCGGTCGCGCGTGAGGGTGACGCACAGCGAGAACACCCGGTCGGCGTAGCGGTCGTAGAGCGCGGCGAACGCCGCCCGGTCGCCGGACCGGGCGGCGACCACCAGGTCGGTATCGGTTGCCGTGCGCATCGTCGGAGTCTCCCATGCCGGGGAGATCCGCCCCGGAGACATCGGGTCACGGAAACCTTCCGCCGCCGATCAGGTGCGGGCGACCGGCACCTTCGCCGCAGCGGAGACCGCCGCCGGGGCGGCCGGCACCCGGACCTCGAGGATCCCGTCGTGGTAACTGGCGATCACGTCGGCCTCCGAGCACCCTTCGGGCAGTGGCAGCGTGCGGCTGAACGCTCCGTAGCGGAACTCGCTCCGGAACCCCCGGCGACGTTCCTCGACGTGCTCCCGGTGCCGTTCGACGCTGATGTGGACCATGCCCCGGTCGACGGTGACATCCGCGTCCTTGTCCGGGTCGATCCCCGGCGCCTTGGCCCGCACGACGTACATGCCGTCCTCCATCTCCTCCTCCACCCGGAGCTCGCCGAGCCCGGGCAGCATCCCGTCGACCATCGTCATCAGGTCCCAGCGGTCACCATCGGTCCACCAGCGTCGAGCCGGCCAGAGTGCCCGCATCGCCTCCGTCGTCTTGGTCGCAGCCATCGTCGTGTCCTCCTCGGGTTCGTGACGCCACTGCGGTCGTCAGCGTTCGCGCTACCCGGCGGACAGCGCGGGAAACCCCGGTAGGTTGTGCCCGTGTCGCCGTCGGTCCCGCAGTTCGAGCCGGTACGCGTCGCCGTCGACGCCCGACTCGACACCCTCCTCGTCGACGAGCAGGAACGCTGGGGGGCGGTCCACCCCGACCTCGACGTCGGCTTCGACCTCCTGCGCCGGTTCATCACGAACGGCGGCAAGCGGATCCGTCCGGCGTTCTGCTTCTGGGCGTTCGTCGGTGCCGGCGGCGACGCCGACGACCGCCGCATCGCCGACCTCGGCGCGGCCGTGGAGATGCTCCACACGTTCGCGCTCGTGCACGACGACGTCATGGACGGCTCCGACACGCGTCGCCATGCGCCCACCGTGCACCGGGCCGTCGAAGGCCTGCACGCGGCGTCGGCGTGGCGGGGCGAGCCGCGCCGCTTCAGCGAGGGCATGGCGATCCTGCTCGGCGACCTCGCGTTCGTCTACGCCGACCGGCTCGTCGCCGAGTTCCCCCGCGAGGTCACCGACCTGTTCGGCGAGATGCAGGTCGAGCTCCATGTCGGGCAGTACCTCGACATGATGGGCGCCGCGCGCCGGGACCTCGATCGGGACCGGGCCGAGACCGTGATCCGCTACAAGACCGCCAAGTACTCGGTGGAGCGTCCGCTGCACCTCGGCGCTGCGCTCGCCGGGCGTCTCGGCGACCTCGGCGACGGCCTCAGCAGCTTCGGTCTGGCCGTCGGCGAGGCGTTCCAGCTCCGCGACGACGTCCTCGGTGCGTTCGGGGACCCGGCCGAGACGGGCAAGCCCACCGGCGACGACTTCCGTGAGGGCAAGCAGACCCTCCTCGTGCACCTCGCACGACGCTGGGCGACCGACGGCGGACGCACTGCTGCACACCAGCTCCTCGAACGCCTCGGCGAGGTCGACCTCGCGCCCGCCGAGGTCGAGGGCCTGCGTGAGGTGCTCGTCGCGAGCGGAGCGCGTGCCGCCGTCGAGGCGCGCATCGACGAGCTCGTGACCGATGGCCTCGCCGCGCTCGGGGACCTCGACCTCGCGCCCGTCGCTGCGGCCGAGCTCGCCGACCTCGCCCGCCGATCCGCATGGAGGACCACATGAGCGGTCACGTCGTCGTCGTCGGCGCCGGCCTCGGCGGCCTCGCCGCCGCCGCGCACCTCGTCGGTCGCGGGCACCGGGTCACGGTGGTCGAGCGCGGCGACGTCCCCGGCGGACGCGCCGGCGAGCTCCGCCTCGACGGGTACCGGTTCGACACCGGGCCCTCCGTGCTCACCATGCGCGACCTCCTCGCCGACGTGTTCGCCGCAGCCGGGGCCCGACTCGAGGACCACGTGACCCTGCGACGGGTCGAACCGGCGTACCGCGCCCGCTTCTGGGACGGCAGCGACCTCGCCGTCCACACCGACCGCGACCAGATGACGGAGGCGATCCGTGCCGCGGCGGGCGCACGCGACGCCGAGGGCTTCGGCCGCTTCGTCGACTGGGTCACCGAGCTGTACCGGGTCGAGTTCCCGAACTTCATCGCCCGCGACTTCCGCACCCCGGCCGACCTGCTCCGGACCCCCGGTGCGCTCGTCGACCTCGTCCGGCTCGGCGGGTTCGGGAAGCTGCAGGGGCGCGTCGACGACTTCTTCACCGACGAACGACTGCGCCGGTTGTTCTCCTTCCAGGCCATGTACGCCGGCCTCTCGCCGCTTCGTGCACTCGCGCTGTTCGCCGTGATCGCCTACATGGACACCGTCGAGGGCGTCTGGTTCCCCGAGGGGGGCATGCACGCCGCCGCCACCGGGCTCGCCGAGGCGCTCATCGCCGCAGGGGTCGAGTTCCGCTACGGAACCACCGTCGAGGCGGTCCGCCCCGGTCGACCGGTCGAGGTCGTCACCGCGGACGGGGTGTTGCACGCCGACGTCGCCGTCCTCAACCCCGACCTCGCCCGCGCCTACCCCGACCTGCTGGGCGTGAAGCCTCCGCTCCCCGTGCGGATCGGCCGCTCGTCGCCGTCCTGCATCGTGTGGCTCATCGGCACGAGCGGGCCCCTGCCCGACGTCGTCGCCCACCACAACATCCACTTCGCCGAGTCGTGGGCGCCCGCGTTCGAGGAGCTCCTCGACCGGGGCACGCCGATGTCGGACCCGTCCCGCTTCGTCACCGTCGCCACCCGCACCGATCCGACCGCGGCGCCCGACGGCGGCCACACGCTCTACGTGCTCGAGCCGGTGCCGCACCTCGGCCACGACGTCGACTGGCAGCGTGCCACCCCCGAGCTCACCGAGCGGATGCTCACCTGGGCCCGGGACGAGGGGTACCTGCAGGGTGAACCCGAGGTCCTCCACGTCACCGATCCGCCGGCGTGGCGCGCCGCGGGCATGGGCCGGGGCACGCCGTTCGCGTTCGACCACCGGTTCACCCAGAGCGGCCCCTTCCGGCCGGCGCTCACGGACCGCCGCCTGCCCGGCGTGGTGTTCGTCGGCTCGGGCACCCGACCCGGGGTGGGGGTCCCGATGGTGCTCGTGTCCGGTCGGCTCGCCGCGGACGCCGTCGACCGGGTGCACCGTGGCTGACACCGGCGCCGCGGTGCTGCTCGAGGACAGCTACGCCCACTGCCGCGAGCTACACCGCCGCCACGGCACCACCTACTACTGGGCGACCCGCGCCCTCCCCCGGGTGAAGCAACACCACGTGCACGCCCTCTACGGGCTGTGCCGGTTCGCGGACGAGATCGTCGACGCCTTCGACGACTCGGCCACCGATGCGCGGCGCAGCGCCCTCGCCGAGTTCCGGGACCGCTTCGAGACCGACCTCGCCGCCCGCCGCAGCGACCACCCGGTGCTGCACGCCGTGGTGCACACGGCGGTGGCGTTCGACCTCCCGACGAGCGCGTTCACGCGGTTCTTCGACGCGATGGCGATGGACCTCGACGTCACCACCTACCCGACCTACGCCGACCTCGAGCGCTACATGGACGGGTCCGCGGCCGTGATCGGCGAGCTCATGCTCCCGATCCTCGAACCGGTGGACCCTGCGGCCGCGCTCCCCCGCGCCCGAGACCTCGGCATCGCGTTCCAGCTCACGAACTTCCTGCGCGACGTGGGCGAGGACCTCGACCGGGGGCGCGTCTACCTGCCGACCGAGGACCTCGAGCGGTTCGGTGCCGACCCCTGGCAGCGGACGGTGACCCCGGAGTGGGTGGCGTTGTGCCGGTTCGAGGCCGACCGGATCCGGGCCCTGTACCGCTCGGCCGACGAAGGCATCGCCCTCCTCCCCGCCCGTTCGGCCGGCGCGATCCGTGCGGCGCGGATCCTCTACGGGGAGATCCTCGACCGGGTCGAGGCGAACGGCTGGGACGTGTTCAGCCGCCGGGCCAGGGTCCCGCTCCCGAGGAAGCTCGGCGTCGCCGCGCGTGAGCTCGGGCGGGCACGGCGGGGCCGGTGACGCTCCCCGACGCGCTGACCGTGCTCGTCGGCCTCGGCCTCGCGACCGTGCTCGTCGGGCGCGTCCCCCGCCTCCGGCCCACAGCGCGCGAGTTGCGCGATGTGGCGGTCGTCGTCCCGGCCCGCAACGAGGCGCACAACCTCCCCGGCCTCCTCGCGGATCTGCAGCGCGCCGCGCCGGCGCAGCTCCTCGTCGTCGACGACGCCTCCACCGACGACACGGCCGAGGTGGCCCGGCACGCCGGGGCGACGGTGCTCGCCGCCGGCGAGCGTCCGGCGGGCTGGAACCCGAAGTCGTGGGCGGTCCACGTCGGCACGGCCGCGGTGGAGCACCCGGTCGTCGTCCTGCTCGACGCCGACGTGCGCCTCGCGCCCGGGGGCCTCGCGGCGGTCGTGGCCGCCCTCGACGCCATGGGCGGCCTGCTGAGCGTCGCCCCCCGCCACGACACCGGCGGGGTGGTCGAGCTCGCGTCGGTCCCCTTCAACGTCGTCGCGCTCCTCGGGGCCGCAGCGGGGCGGCGCCCCGCAGCAGGCGGCGCCCGGGCGGCGTTCGGCCCCTGCATCGCCGTGCGCACGGCCGACCTCACCGCCGTCGGGGGGCACGCCGCGGTGCGCGGCGAGCTGCTCGACGACGTGGCGCTCGCCCACCGGTTCCGGGCCTGCGGCCTCGGCGTCTCCCTGCGACGCGGCGGGTCACTCGTCCGCTACCGGATGTACCCCGACGGCCCCGTGGCGATCGTGCAGGGCTGGTCGAAGAACATCGCGGCCGGTGCACGCCGCACGCCGGCGTGGGCGGTGCTCGCGACGGTCCCCTTCATCGGGGCGTGCGCCCTGCCGCTGGTCCGCGCCGCCACCGACCTGCGTGCCGCCGCCGTGCTGTGGCTCGCCGTCACCGTCGGCTCGGTCCCGGTCGTGCGCGCCGTCGCCCGTCCGACCGCCGCCACGGCGCTGCTCCCCGTCCTCGCCGTCGGTTTCATGGCGGTGACGCTGCGGTCGACCGTGCTGCTCGTCCTCCGTCGGCCGGTGCGATGGAAGGACCGCCGGCTGCACCCCGGTGCGCGAGGCTGAGGCGATGGACCGGTTCCAGTACCTGGCGGTCATGGCCGCCTGCGTGGCGATCACCCTCCCGCTCGAGTTCGTGCTTGGTGCCCGGGTGTGGCGACGACCGGGTCGGCTGGTCCGGTCGATCGCGGCGGTGGCGATTCCGTTCCTCGTCTGGGACGTCATCGCGATCGCCCGAGGCCACTGGACCTTCTCCGAGCGGTACACGACCGGATGGATCGTCGCCGCCGGCGTGCCCGTCGAGGAGGTCACCTTCTTCGCGGTGATCCCGGTGTGCGCACTGCTGACCCTCGGTGCCGTACGCCGCATGCGCGGGGAGGGCTCCCGCTGATGCCCGAGTACACCCTGGCGACGCTCGGGGCGATGCTCGTCGCCGTGGTCGTCGACCTCCGGGTGCTCCGCACCCGTCTGCTCACGCAACGGACGTTCTTGCTGAGCCTCGGGATCATGTTCTTCTTCCAGATCTTCGTCGACGGCTGGCTGACGAAGCTCTCCTCCCCGATCGTGATCTACGCGGCCGAGCACGCGAGCGGGATCCGCGTCTTCTTCGACAGCCCGATCGAGGACTTCGGCTTCGGGTTCGCGCTGATCCTCGGGGTCTGCTCGGTGTGGGATGCTCTGGCCGCACGAGACGCTCGACGAGGAGGACGACCATGACCAGCCGACCGCCCCTTCCCTACGAGTTCCTCCCGCCGGTGGCGGGTTTCGTCGTGCGCAGCGACGACGTCGCCGACGGCGGGACCCTCGCGCTCGCCCAGGTCAGCGGGATCTTCGGCGCCGGCGGCGACGACCGGTCACCACACCTCGCGTGGTCGGGCGCCCCGGCAGGGACGCAGAGCTTCGCCGTGTCGTGCTTCGATCCGGACGCCCCGACGGGGAGCGGGTTCTGGCACTGGTTCGTCGTCGACATCCCGGCGACGGTGACGGAGCTCGCCACAGGCGCGGGTACCGCCGACGGTTCGGGACTGCCGCCCGGCGCCGTGCAGCTCCGTAACGATGCCGGCATCCCCGGCTACGTGGGCGCCGGGCCGCCCCCCGGCCACGGTCCACACCGCTACTGCTTCGCCGTGCACGCCGTGGCGGTGCCCACCCTCGGCGTCGACGCCGGGGCGACGAACGCCCTCACCGGCTTCCACCTCTTCGGGACGACGCTCGGACGAGGGCTGCTCACGGCGCACTACGAGCGCTGATCGATCCACACCCCGTCCCGCCACCGGGCGGCGTGGGCCTCCGCTACCGGAAGGTCGGCCGGGGTGGTGACCTTCAGGTTGCGCGGGTCGCCCGGAACGGTCCGTGCTGCCGGGCCCCCGGCACGGGCGACGGTCTCCGCGGTGTCGGCGCCCTCCTCCCCGCCTCGGGCTGCTGCGTCGTACGCGGCGAGCAGCGGCCCGGCGAGGAACGCCTGGGGGGTCTGCACGTGCACGAGTGGTCCGTCCCCCCACGCCACGAGTCGACCGCCTTCGTCGCGGAGCAGCGGCGGCGCCGGCAACGCGGGGATGGCGGCACCGTCACACCGCGCCGCCTCGACGAGCCGCTCGAGCAACGCCACGGTGAGGAACGGACGGGCACCGTCGTGGATCGCGATCACGTCGTGCGCCGGCCGGCGGCCGAGTGCAGCGAGCCCCGCCTGTTCACTGCGCGTGCGCGTCGTGCCGCCCGGGACGACCGCTCGCACCTTGGTCGCCGCCGCCACGAGCGGTGCGGCGAGCGACTCGTCCCCCGCTCGGACCACCACGACGACGTCGTCGACGACGTCGGCCGCCTCGCAGGCGGCGAGCGCGTAGGCGAGCACCGGCCGACCGCCGACGGTGAGATAGACCTTGTTGCCGTCGGCGCCCATGCGGGTGCCGGAGCCGCCGGCGAGCAGCAGTACGGCGCAGCGCGACGGGAGGAGGTCGGCGGTATGGACCACGGACGGCACGCTACCGGGACCGGGGTGGTCGTCCTCGTCGTCGCGGACGACCTCGTCCCCACCGCAGCGCTGGCGGCGACCGGGGCGGCCGTCGTCGTCCTCGTCGCCCCGGATGCCACGCCGCCTCCCCGACCCGCCGAACTGCTCGGCAGCGCGACGGTGGCCACGGCGACGGACCCGGTGACCGACGCGACCAAGCGGGTCGCAGACGACGGCACGGTGCTCGACGCCGTGGACCGTTCCGGGCTGCGACGGCCGGTGCTCCCCGTGGTCGCACGCGTCGACGCCGTCCGGACGGTGCTCCGCCAACCGGCACCGCCGCGCACCGTCGCCGAGCTCGTCGTGGCCCTCGCTCAGTTGCAGGACGCGTCGGCCGGGGCCACCGCGGGCGGTGCGATCCCGATCATGTCGTCGGGTCGCTGATCGCGCAGCGCCCCCGTCGGCGCATCGGTCGCATCGGCGAGGGTCGGGGGCAACACCCCCCGGTAGTCGGCTCCGGTCGTGACCACGACGTTGCTCCCCGCCGAGTCGCTCTCCACGAACCGCACCCCCTGTTGGAGGTAGCGGGCCACCGCTTCCGCCGCAGCGAGGTTCCCGCGTCGGTACGTGATCGTCGTGCGGAGCTCCCCGTCCCGGGGGGCGTTGCCGACGCTCTCTACGACGAACCCGACGAGCTGGAGCCCGTCCGCGACGTCACGGCCCTGCCCGGCGACACCGGTGCCGTTCTGCACCACAACGGTCACCTCGTCGGGATCGACGACCGTGGTCGCCTTCGCCCGCGGTGCGCCCGGCCCGAACCCGACCGTCCCCCGGAAGATCTGCAGGACCGCGAGCGCTTCCTCGTCGAGCATCCGGAGGACATCGGCGCCCTCCTCCGTCCGGAACGGCTCGGTCGGCAACGCCGAGGTCTGCAGGTCGTCGTTCGTCACCGATCGGAACGTGCGGGCGAGCCGGAGGATCCGTGCGTTCGACAGCCCCGCGTCGAAGGTGACGTTGTCCTTCGTCACCTCCAAGAACCCGTCGACCTTGCCGATGTCGGTCAGCCCGAGCGTGCCGATCTGCGCGACCACCCGGCGGAGGAACACCTGCTGGCGGGTGATCCGCCCGAGATCGCCCGTGGGGTCGGTGCGCCACGACGCCGCGTCGGGGTCGTAGTACTCGACCGCCCGCGACCGGACGAATGCGAGCGCCTGGGGGCCGTCGAGGGTTGCGCAGCCGACCTTGTTCACGTCGAGGCCGGTGTACTCGTCGCGCAGCAGGGTGTCGAAGTACACCGGCACGCCGCCGATGATCGACACGAGTCGCTCGAACCCCCGGAAGTCGATCTCGACGTAGTGGTTCAGCTCGATGTCGAGCGCGTCCTGCACCGTGTCGATCAGCTGCTGTTCCCCCAGCCCGAACGCCGCGTTGATCCGGTCCGACCGGTCGGTCCCGGCGATGGGCACGTACAGGTCGCGGGGGACCGAGAGCAGCGCGACGGCGCCGGTGGCCGGGTCCAGACGGGCGACGATGATCGTGTCCGCCCGAGAGCCCTCGACCTCGCCGTCGACCTCGCCGTCGACGAACCGGTCGGCATCGCCCTCGGCCGGGTCGATGTCGTCCCGGCTGTCGGAGCCGACGAGGAGCACGTTGAAGGGGGCATCGCCGGAGATGCGGGCGAGCGCGAGGTCGAGGCGCTCGAACCCGTCGAGCCTCGAGACGACGACGCCGACGACGACGGCGCCGACCACCGCCAACGTGGCGACGATCCCACCGGCTGCGACGAGTGTCCGTCGTGCCCGGGAGGTCGCTGCCACGACGGCGACGCTACCAACGGGCCGTCAGGCCCCCGGTTCTTTCGGCAGCCCGAGCACCCGTTCCCCGACGATGTTGCGCTGGATCTCTGCGGCGCCACCCCAGATCGTCTCCGACCGTGAGAAGAAGAACGACGCCTGCAGCACGTCCGCCGGGTAGGGGCGGACCGTCCGACGCCGGCCGACGCCGGGCACCGTCTGTTCCTCGTCGGTGCCGTTGAGCAGCTGACCCTCGGGACCCATGAGCTCGATGGCGAGCTCCATCACGTCGCGGTGGTACTCCGACCAGAACATCTTGTTGGTCGCGCCGAGCGCCGCCACGCCGGGATCCTTGCGTCCCGCGAGGAGGGTGAAGAGCGACCGGAGTCCGTTGATCCGCATGATCTGCACGACCGTGTGTGCTGCGGCGAGCCGCTGACGCACCCTCGGGTCGGAGGTCAGCCCACGCCGGCGGGCGATCTCGACGATCTCCTCGAGCTCCTTCTCGAAGCGCCGGTGCGAGGTGGTCGCCGACGACCCGCGCTCGAAGCCGAGGGTCGTCATCGCGACCTTCCAGCCATTGTTCACCCCACCGACGACGTCGTCGCGCGGGCACCGCGCCTCGTCGAAGAAGACCTCGTTGAACTCCGCGGACCCGTCGACCTGCACGATCGGGCGGATCTCCACACCGGGCTGCCGCATGGGGACGAGCAGGTAGGAGATGCCCTTGTGCTTGGGGGCATCGGGGTCGGTCCGTGCGAGGAGGAACACGTAGTCGGCGTTCTGCGCCTGGGTGGTCCACACCTTCTGCCCGCTGATGACCCACTCGTCGCCGTCGAGTTCCGCCCGGCAACCGAGGTTGGCGAGGTCCGAGCCGGCGTTCGGCTCGGAGAACCCCTGACACCAGGCGACCTTGCCGGAGAGGATCTGTGGCAGGAACCGCTTCTTCTGGTTCTCGGTGCCCCACTGCAGGATCGTGGGACCGACGAGCGTGTCCCCGAAGAAATCGCCCCGCATCGGTGCCCCGGCCCGGGCGAACTCCTCGGTGAGGACCACGTTCTCCCAGATCGAGAGACCTCGTCCGCCGTACTCCTTCGGCCACGACGCGCAGATCCACCCGCCGGCGAACAGTCGGTCCGTCCAGCTGCGGTTGAACTCGGCCCGCTGCGGACCCGTCATCTCGAAGCCCTCGTCGAACCAACCGTCCGGCAGGTTCTCCTCGAGCCACCGCCGGATCTCGACCCGGAACGCCTCCGCCTCGGCCGGGTAGGCGAGCTCGGGCATCAGTGGTCGGCCTTCGCGCCGGCCTTGAGTCCGACGCGCACCTCCGCCGCCGCCCACTCGGGCCAACGGGCACGGCTCCGCTCGGCGAGGGTGCGCAACAGCTTGAGCGCACCGGGGTCGCTGTCGCCGGGCTTCGCCTCGATCACGCCGTCCTGCAGCATCCGCATGATGATCTCCCGGCCGAGGTCGGTCCGGACGATCGTGAGGGTCCAATCGGTGGCGTCGCCGATGCCGCCGGTCGAGATGTCGGCGTGTTCCGCCGCGAAGTCCGGGCAGTGGTTGCAGCCCTCACGGGTCCAGGCGTGGCACTCCTTGAGGTTGATCTCGTGGTAGCTGCCGTCCTTCATCCAGACCTGGAAGACGCCCTTGATGTTCATCTTCTGGATCTGGTCCTTCTGCAGGCCGTACTTCAGCGCGAACAGCTCGTCGAAGAGCGAGTCGTCGAAGGACTTCGAGCACAGCAGGCCGATGTTCAGCTTGATGGGCTTGGACACCTTGCCGACCTTGCGGCTCCACATGACCGGTCCGATGGAGGTCTGGCAGCTCATGCCCACGAGCGCCAGGTTCGACAGCCCCTGATCGCGTGCCTCGTCGTAGGCGATGGTGTTCGCCGAGTAGGTGTAGCGGCTCCCCGCTCCGGCGAGGACCTCGTCACGGTTCGTCGCGACCATCGGCCGCGCCTTCCACCCGCCGTCGCTGCCACCCTCGAGACCCGACACCAACGCACCGTCGATGTAGCCGTTCTCGAGCGCCCAGATGAGGATCGCCGAGACGAGCCCGCCGTCCTGACCGGTCTCGTAGACGTGGTCATCGGCGGCGCGCACGAGCAGCACGTCCTTCGCGACCCCGAACACCTCGTCCGCCGTGCGGCTGCGACCGAAGAGGTGCTCGTCGGCCTGCGGCTCCCACGCCCGGAACCGCGGGCAGGCACGGGTGCAGGACGTGCACCCCTTCTCACCGTGGCCGCAGTTGTCGGGGCCGAGCTCGTCCTCGAGGTGGAACGGCTTGTACTGGCCCGGCTCGTGCTTGTAGCCGATCACGTCGTGCGGGCAGGCGATCACGCAGCCGGCGCACCCGGTGCACAGGCCGGAGGTGATGACCTCCTCGTGGAGCTCCTTCCACTGGAAGGTCCAGCGCTCCTTCGCTGCCGGGGCGTCCTCGGTGATCGTCATGACGGCAATCTAGAGCAGGGCCCGAGCAGTTCGACGAGTTCCCCGGGCAGCTCCGCCCCGGCCCGGACGTCGTCGTCGAGCTGTGCGAACTCCTCGAACGGCAGGGTCGACTCGAGGAGGTCGTAGGCGCACGCGCACGCCGCCGCGTCACCACCCGCCCGGGTGCACGCGGCCACCGTCGCATCACGCGTCGCCTCGCCGTAGCCGGTCGGGGCGGGGGCACGACCGAGGCCGAGCGCCCCGGCGAGGAGCACCATCGCACCGAGCTCGACGCCGAGGACGCCGAGGCGACGGCGCGTCACGCGTCCCGCTCCGACGGGTCGAGGCCGGCGAGCTCCCGGGCGCGGCCGAACACCGCGTCGAGCATCGCCGGGGTGAGGCGACCGGTGAAGGTGTTCTGCTGGCTCACGTGGAACGAGCACAGCAGGGAGACGGGCCGCCCGTCGAGCCGGCCGGGGACCTCGAGACCGTGCCCGAACCTCGGTCGGGGGCTACCGAGTGCGGCGAGCCCCGCGACCGCCGCGTACCCGAACGCCCCGAGGGCGACGACGACCCGCACCTCGGTGAGGAGCGCGAGCTCACGGCGCAGGAACGGCAGACACGTGTCGCGTTCGGTCGGCGTGGGGCGGTTGGCCGGTGGGGCGCAACGCACCGGCATCGTGATCCAGGCGTCGCGGAGTCGCTGCCCGTCGTCGCGTGCGGTGCTCGTCGGCAGGTCCGCGAACCCGGTACGCCACAACGACGCGAACAGCACGTCGCCCGACCGGTCGCCCGTGAAGGTCCGACCGGTCCGGTTCGCCCCGTGCGCCGCGGGCGCGAGCCCGACCACGACGACCCGTGCCGCCGGGTCGCCGAACCCCGCGACGGGACGGCCCCAGTAGGTCTCCTCCCGGTAGGCGGCCCGCCGCTCGAGGGCGACCTGCTCCCGCCACGCGACGAGCCGGTCGCACCGCCGGCAGCCCTCGATCTCCGCGGCGAGCACCTCGAGCTCGGTCCTTCGGACACGGGGAGGAGCCACCTCCGCAGCGTAGGGGGACGCCGCTAGCGTGTTTGACGTCATGGATGCGACGACGGTGCTCCTCGTCCGCCACGGGCGCACGCCGACGACGGGGGCGACGTTGCCGGGTCGGGCGAAGGGCCTTCACCTCGCGCCGGAGGGACTCGAGCAGGCTCGCGTCGCGGCCGGGCGAATCGCTGCGCTGACACGCGTCGACGCCGTCTACGCCTCACCGCTCGATCGCACCCGGGAGACCGCCGCGCCGATCGGCCGCGCCGTCCGACGGCGGGTGCGGATCGAACCCGGCCTGCTGGAGTGCGACTTCGGCGGCTGGACGGGCCGAGCGCTGAAGGAGCTCGCCGAACTGCCCGAGTGGCGGACGGTGCAGCGGTACCCGTCGGGGTTCCGGTTCCCGAACGGCGAGTCGTTCACGGAGATGCAGAACCGCATGGTCGCCACCATCGACCGCCTCCGTGACCGCCACCCGGGCGGCACCGTCGTCGCGGTGTCGCACGCGGACCCCATCAAGGCGTTCCTCGCCCATGCGCTCGGAACGCATCTCGACTTGTTCCAACGGATCGTCGTGTCGCCCTGTTCGGTGAGCATCGTGCAGTTCGGGCCGTCCGGTCCGGTCGTGCTCGCCGCGAACTCGACCGGGGACGACCTCACCGTCCTCGCACCCTCCTAGGCCTCATGACCCCCTCGCCCTACGACATCCCTGCCTGCACCCACGTCACGGCCGGCGCCATCGGCCCGCCGGGTGGCCGCGTCTTCCACCTGCAGGCCGGTGCGCCGGGAACGCTCCTCACCTTGCGCTGCGAGAAGCAACACGTGCTCGCGCTCGCCGACGCGCTCGCTGCGGCACTGCCCGACCTCCCCGCCCGACCGATCGGGACGCTCCCGCCGGCCGCGGAGCTTATCGACCCGGTCGAGCCCGTCTGGGTCGTCGGCGGTGTCGGCCTCGGCTACGACGACGCCGCCGACCGGCTCGTCGTGGTGCTCGGCGAGCTCGTCGAGGGCGACGAACCCGGCGCTGTCGCCCGGTGGTCGATCACCCGCGAGCAGGCATTCACCTTCGTCGCCCGGGCCCGGGAACTCGCCGAGGGCGGTCGTCCGGTGTGCCCGCTCTGCGACCGTCCGATCGACGCCGATGGGCACACGTGCCCGAAGACCAACGGGCACCGGCCCCACTGACGGCCGTGCCGCCGCGCCGTTGGGCTCCGGACCCGGACACGCTCGCGCTGCTGCGCGAGGGTGACCTCGAGGTCGTCGGCCGCATGCCGTGGAGCTCCAACGCCACGTTCCTCGTCGCCTTCGACGACGCCGAGGGAACCCGTGCCGTCTACAAGCCGCTCCGGGGGGAGCGGCCGCTGTGGGACTTCCCCGCCGGGCTCCACCGCCGGGAGGTGGCCGCCTTCGAGCTCTCGCACGCGCTCGGCTGGGGGGTCGTGCCCCCGACCGTGCTCCGCGACGGGCCGCACGGCGAGGGGTCCGTCCAGCTCTTCGTCGACGCCGACTTCGCCCAGCACTACTTCACGATCCTCGAGGGTGGCCGACACCGCGAGGACCTCGAGGCGATCTGCGCGTTCGACCTCGTCGCGAACAACACCGACCGCAAGGGCGGGCACTGCCTCCTCGGCGGGGACGACCGCGTGTACGCGATCGATAACGGCCTGTCCTTCCACGAGGACTTCAAGGTGCGCACGGTGCTGTGGGACTTCGCGGACGAGCCCGTGCCCACCGGGCTCCTCGACGACCTCGCACGGCTCGTCGCCGACGGCCCCCCGGCCACGCTCGCCAACCTGCTCGATGCGGCCGAGATCGATGCGCTCGTCGAACGTGCCCGCTGGCTGGCCGCCCGGGCGACCTTCCCCGCCGACCCGACCGGCCACCGCTACCCGTGGCCGCTGGTGTGAGCGACGTGGATCCCATCGAGCGGCTCGTGGAGACCGCGTCCGCCGCCGAGCTCGTCGATGCCGTGGACGACTGGTGTGCGACCGGGCGGTGGGACGACCTGCTTCGCCTGTGGCGCCGGCTCGACCAGGCCGGCCGCACGGTGCGACAGCTCGGACCGGTCGCTGCGCACACCGCACACCGCCTCACGCTCGCCGCTCCCCCCGCCGTGGTCGCCACGGTGCTCGCGCAGGCGACGGGGCGACCCTCGGTCGGTCCGCTCACCGAGGTCGCCGCGTCGGTGCACGACTGGGCGGCCCTCGAGGGGCACCTCACCGGGCCGACGCGGACGCTCGTCGCGTATGAGCGGGTGGTCCGGGGCGAGGACCTGCGCGGCGCCCTCGACGTCGACCGAACGCTGTTCGATCTCCCGCTCGTGCTGCAACCGTGGGAACCACGCGTCGACGGCGCGGTCTACGACCCGCTCGGTGGACGGTTCCCGGCGCCCGAGTCGCCCGAGTTCGGCGACCCGGTCGCCTGCGATCCCGACGCCCGCCCGATCGGCGACGAGGAGGCGATCGACGGCCTGCTCGACGTCGTGCGTATGTGGTCCGAGGAGTCCAACGGGTCGGTCGACGCCGTTGCCGTCGACGGCGACCAGCGGGCAGCGGTGGGGGCACTCGGCGAGCCCGTTGCGTCCTTCGCCCTCCTCGACACCCCTGCGGCGCTCGAGCAGTTGTGCTGGGCGGGTGCGTCGGGTGGCGCAGCAGGCCCGCGACGCGGCGCGGCGGCCGGGCGGTTCGCAGCCTGGTGGGCCGTTGCGGCGATCACCGGCCGCACGGACGAGTGGCCCCTCGACCCCGACGACGTCGGGGCCGAGGCGGACCGTCTCGTCTGGTATGCGTGGGCGACCGGCAGGACCACGCCATGGACCTGCCGGTTGGTCGCCGTCGACGCCGACCGCGGGCGCTCGTTCGCGCTCGTCGCGGTCGACGACCGACTCAGCGGCCCTTGATCGCCTCGATGAGCTTCGGCATCACCTTGTGCACATCGCCGACGATGCCGAGGTCCGCGATCGAGAAGATCGGGGCCTCCTTGTCCTTGTTGATGGCGATGATGAACTTCGAGCCCTTCATGCCGACCATGTGCTGCGTCGCACCGGAGATGCCGCAGGCGATGTACACCGTCGGCTTCACGACCTTGCCGGTCTGGCCGACCTGGTAGCTGTAGGGCACCCAGCCGGCGTCGACGATCGCCCGCGACGCGCCGGGTGCGGCCTTGAGGAGCTTGGCGAGGTCCTCGACCATGACGTACTTGTCGGACTCGCCGAGGCCACGGCCGCCGGAGACGACGATCTCCGCCTCCTCGAGCTTCGGGCCGGTGGCCTCTTCGACGTGACGGGACACGATCCGTGCACCGCCGGTCGAGCCGAGGTCCGGCACGTCGAGATCCTCGACGTCGGCCTCCGAGCCGCCCACACCCTCCGCCGCGAAGGACTTCGGGCGCACGAGGAGGATCTTCACGCCGTCGCCCGTGAACTTCGTCTTCACGTTGGTCGTGCCGCCGAACACCGGTTCCACGCCGACCACGTCGTCGCCGTCGACCTCGACGTCGACCACATTGGTGATGACCGGCACGCCGAGGCGCGCCGACAGCCGACCGGCGACGTCACGACCGTCGTAGGTGGTGCCGAGCATGATCAGGTCGGGGCCCTCGCCCGCCTGCACGGCGGCGGCGACCGCTGCGGCGACGGGGGTGCCGAGCAGCGCGCCTTCGAGGTCGCCGGTGGCGTGCACCGTCGTCGCCCCGTGCTCGCCGAGCACCTCGGCGACGTCGTCGCCGTCACCGCCGAAGAAGCACTCCACCGTGTCTGCGATCTCGCGGGCCTTGGCGAGCATCTCGAGGGTGATGGTCTTCACGCCACCCTCTGCCGCCTCGGCGAACACCCACACCTTGTCCAGTGCCATATCGTTCGTTCCTTCGTCCGTGGCGTCAGATGATCTTGAGGTTCTCGAGGAAGGCGACGATCTCGCCGAAGGCTTCGCCCTCGTCCTCGACGACCCGGCCGGCCTGGCGGGCCTCGGCGGCGGCGATCTCGACGATCTCTTGGCCACCGCCGGCCCAGCCGACCTGGTCGGCAGCGAGGCCGAGGTCGGCGACCTTGAGCTCCTCGACCGGCTTCGACTTGGCCGCCATGATCCCCTTGAAGGAGGGGTAGCGGGGCTCGACCACACCGGCGGTCACCGAGACCACGGCGGGGAGCGGGCAGACCACGTCGTCGTAGCCGTCCTCGGTCTGACGCTGGATCGAGACGCTCGAACCTTCGACCTTCACCGACTTCGCGAAGGTGACGGCCGGCAGGCCGAGCAGTTCCGCGACCTGCATGGGCACCGTGCCCGTGTAGCCGTCGGAGGACTCCGTCGCCGTCAGGATCAGGTCGGGCTTCGAG
>VGBO01000017.1 GCA_016870475.1 Actinomycetota bacterium
GACCTCCTCCTCGTCGTAGGCGGCGATCAGGAACGCCATCATCGACCGGGTCGCCCCGGCCGCCGGTTCGATGACATGGGGCACGTAGCGCGTGTTCGTCTCCTGGTCGAAGTACGACAGGTCGGCACCGGAGTGCTGCGCGTGCTGGGTGAGGTCGTAGTCGGTCCGGTTCGCGATCCCCTCGAGCTCACCCCAACCCCACGGGAACAGGAACTCCACGTCCGAGGTGCCCGCCGAGTAGTGCGAGAGCTCGTCCGCGTCGTGGGGCCGCAGGCGGAGCCGATCCCGGTCGATGCCGTGGTCGACGTACCAGTCGAGACGGGCCCGACACCAGTAGTCGTACCAGTACGACCCCTGGTCGGGCGGGACGAAGAACTCGAGCTCCATCTGCTCGAACTCGCGCGTCCGGAACACGAAGTTCCCCGGGGTGATCTCGTTGCGGAAGCTCTTGCCGACCTGGGCGATCCCGAACGGCGGACGCTTGCGGCTCGTGTTCAGCACGTTCGCGAAGTTGACGAACATGCCCTGCGCCGTCTCCGGCCGCAGGTAGGCCACTGCGGCAGAGCTCTCGACCGGTCCCGCATGGGTCTTGAACATCAGGTTGAAGTTGCGGGCCTCCGTGAAGGAGTCCCGCTTGCCGCAGTTCGGGCAGACGTTCGGATCGTCGAGATGGTCCTCACGGAACCGCTGCTTGCAGGCCGTGCAGTCGACGAGCGGGTCGGTGAAGTTCTTGAGATGGCCCGACGCCTCCCACACCGCCGGCGGGGAGAGGATCGACGCATCGATCCCCACCACGTCGGTGCGCAGCTGCACCATGGTCCGCCACCACGCGTCCTTCACGTTGCGCAGCATCAGCACGCCGATGGGCCCGTAGTCGTAGGTGGAGCGGAACCCGCCGTAGATCTCCGCCGAGGGGAACACGAACCCGCGCCGCTTGCACAGGTTCACGACCCGGTCCATCAGGTCGGCGGGCACGTCGCGCGTCGTCTGCTCCGGTTCAGCCATGGGGGGGCAGGTTACCGACCGGTCCACCCGATCCCCTCGCCCGGCCCCGCGGCGGCCACAATGGCGCCATGAGTTCCCCCACGCAGGACACGCCGCCGGTCACCGCTGCACCGGCGGCGCGGCGCGTGGTGGCGCGGCTCCTCGACATCCTCCCCGCCGTGGTGCTCTTCGCGGTCATCTACGTCACCGGCCTCGACCGCCTCGGCGACGTGGACGGGTGCGAGGAGGTCCCCTCGGACCGCTGCGAGATCGTCACCGTCGAACGGACCCGCGACGAGGTCGGCGGGGAGAAGCTCGTGTACGTGCTCCGGAGCGGGCGTGTCGTCCCTGCCGACCAGGACACGATCGCCGTGGCCGGCACCACCCTCCTCGTCGACCCGCCGCCGGCGTCGAGCTACGTCCCGTCGTTCGTCTACGCGATGCTCGCCCTCGGGCTCCTGCCCGGCCGCACCGGGTGGACGCCGGGTCGATACCTGCTCCGCCTGCGCGTCGTCGGACCCGACGGCCGACCCCACGGCCCGGCCGCCTCGCTGCGAGCGTGGGCACTGCCCGACGGCGCGATCGCCCTGACTGCCCTCGTGGCCGTGCGGGTCGGAGCACCCTGGCCGGTCGGCGCTGCTGTCGCGCTCAGCGTGCTTCCCGTGACCGGGTGGATCCTCGACCGGACGACCCACACCACGCGGGACATCACCGCGCGCGCCGCCGACGTCGCCGCGCGTCGCCCCGCGGCCGAGCCCGACGTACCCGCCTGGGACGACCCGGTCTGGCACGACCACGATGTGGCGGAGGTCGAACCGGCCGACGTCGAACCCGCGCACGACGACGATCCGCTCGAGCCCCGTTGGGACGTCGACCGGCAGGCCTTCATCGCGTGGGACCCCGACCTCGGCGCCTGGCGGCAGTGGGACGACGAGCTCGGCGCCTGGGGTCCGCTCGAGGACTGAGCGTCAACGGTCGCCGACGGCGGCCGCACGGAGCCTGCGGTCGAGATGGCGTTCGACCGCCCGCACGGCGAGGCGTTCGAGCAGGGACGTCACCGGCGACGACGGTTCGGCGAGCGCCGCCGAGGTACGCCCGGTGAGGATCAACCCGAGCAGTCGGAACCCGTCGTCGTCGACGGCGAGCCCGGACCGACACCGTTCGCAGCGAGCGCCGCCGACCTCGAGGTCGATGGCGACCAGCGGACCCTCGGCATCGCAGGTGACGCACCGGTCCACCACCGGTGCGACGCCGTCGAGCTGGAGCAGGCGGAGCAGCGCCGCAGCGACGACGAGCGGCCGGTCACCCGCGTCGATCGTGCGGAGCACGCCGAGCAGTAGCCGGTACACGTCGGGCGCGGGCTCACGATCGAGGGTCATCGCGTCGACCGCCTCCACGACGATCGAGGCCCGGGCGAGCCGGTCGAAGTCGGAGCGGATCGCCGCGAACGGTTCGATCGCCTGCGCCTGGGTGAGCGTGTCGAGCTCGCCACGCCCACGGTGGCACTGCACCCGCACATGCGCGAGCGGCTCGAGGCGGCTCCCCTGCTTGCTCGTCGTGCGGCGGACGCCCTTCGCGACGACCCGGAGCTTCCCTGCCGTCTCACCGAGCAGCACGCAGATCCGGTCGGCCTCGCCGAGCTTGTAGGTGCGCAGCACCAGCACGTCGTCGCGGTAGAGGTTCACCCCGGACGGTCGATGTCGCGCAGCCCGCCGAAGCGCCGGTCCCGCGCCTGGTACTCGCGCACGGCGTCGAAGAGGTGCTCCCGCCGGAAGTCCGGCCAGTACAGGTCCGTGAACACCAGCTCGGAGTAGGCGAGCTCCCAGAGCAGGAAGTTCGAGATCCGGTACTCGCCGGACGTGCGCACGACGAGGTCCGGGTCGGGCATGTCCGGGGTGTAGAGGTGGCGCCGCAACGCCGCCTCGGTGACCTTGTCGGCGCTGACCCCCGACCGCATCATGGCGGCGACCGCGTCCACGATCTCCGCCCGGCCGCCGTAGTTGAACGCAATGTTGAGCGTCATCCCACGGTTCCCGGCGGTCATGGCCGTGGTCTCATCCATCACCTTCACGAGACGGCGAGGCACCCGACGGTCGCGGCGGCCGAGGAAACGGATCCGGACCCCCTTCGCCGCGAGGTCGTCGCGATGGCCGACGAGGATCCGCTCGTTGAAGTTCATGAGGAAGCGGACCTCGTCGATCGGACGCTTCCAGTTCTCTGTCGAGAAGGCGTACACGGTCAACCAACCGAGCCCGAGGTCGAGCGCACCCTCGACGGTGTCGAAGAGCGCCTCCTCGCCCGCAGCGTGGCCGTCGGTTCGGCGTAGCCCGCGCTCCTCCGCCCAGCGCCCGTTGCCGTCCATCACGCAGGCAACGTGCCGGGGGATGCGCGTCGGGTCGATGCCCGGGACGGGACGGGACGAGCTGGTCATGCGCCCGCGAACCTACCGCCCGCAGGGGGAACGCATCAGAACCCCAGTCGGTCGAGCGCCGCGGGGCGGCGCTGCCAGTCCCGTTCGACCTTCACGACGCGGTCGAGGTAGGTGCCCTCGGCGAGCTGGGCGCGCACGGCGATGCCGACGTCCCGGAGCACCGTGCCGCGGTGGCCGATGACGATCCCCTTCTGGGAGTCGCGCTCCACGAGGATCTCGCACCGGATGTAGGGGCCGTCCCACTCGGTGACCCGGGTCGCGATCGCATGCGGCAGCTCGTCACGCGTGCAATGCAGGAGCTGTTCCCGCACGAGCTCCGCCACCCAGAACGCCTCGGGGTTGTCGGTGCTCTCGTCACGGGGGAAGAACGCCGGCCCCTCGGGCACCCGACCGAGCAGGTGCTCGACGAGCGCGTCGACGCCGTCGCCGGTGCGGGCGGACACCGCGAAGTACTCGTGTCCCGTCCCACCCGACGCACCGAGCCGCCCAAGCTGCTCGACGATGCGGTCCCGGGCGGCGGCGTCGGTCTTGTTGAGCACGAGCACCGCGTCGCCGGGAACCCGGCCGAGGAGCCGTTCGTCGCCCCGTCCGAGTCCAGCCGCACCGTCGACCACGAGGCACACGACGTCGACACCGTCGGCCATCGCCTCGGCGGTCACGTTGAGTCGTTCGCCGAGCAGCGTCCGCGGCTTGTGGATGCCCGGCGTGTCGACGAAGCAGAGCTGCGCGTCGGGCCGGTTGAGCACCCCACGGATCGGCGTCCGGGTCGTCTGCGGCTTGTCGGAGACGATCGACACCTTCGCCCCGATGATCTGGTTGACGAGTGTCGACTTGCCCACGTTGGGGCGACCGAGCACGGCGATGAAGCCGGACCGGAACCCCGGCTGCTGGACGCCCGTCATGCAGAGACCCGCTCGATGACGACGCTGCGGATCCGCCGGCCGATCACCCGTTCGACGATGATGCGACGCCCGTCGAGGACGACCTGGTCACCGCTGCGGGGCACCCCGCCGAAGTGGTCGATCAGGAAGCCGCCGAGCGTCTCCCACTCCCCGTCGGGCAGGTCGAGCCGCAGCTCCTCGTCGAGGTCGTCGACCGGCACACCGGCGGCGACCCGGACCCGGTCGGTGCCGAGGTGTTCGATGTCGGGCCGCTCCTCGTCGAACTCGTCGGCGATGTCCCCGACGAGCTCCTCGAGGACGTCCTCGAGGCTGATGAGGCCGGCGGTGCCGCCGTACTCGTCGACGACGACGGCGAGGTGCATCTTCTGCTGCTGCATCTCGGTGAGGAGCGCAGCGAGACGCTTGGACTCGGGCACGAAGAGCGCCGGGCGGGTGAGGTCGGCGACCGTGCCGGGCGGACCGCCGCCGAGCGCCGCCCGCACGAGATCCTTCGCGAACACGATCCCGACGACGTCGTCGATCCCCTCGCCGGTGACGGGGAACCGGCTGTACCCCTCGTCGACGGCGGTGCGCACCGCGTCGTCGAGCGGCGTGGCCGCGCCGAGGGCGATCATGTCGGGGCGCGGGATCATGACGTCTCGGACCTCGGCGCTGCCGAATGCGACGAGCGTGTCGATCAGGTCGCTGCCCTCCTCGCCGAGCGCGTCGACCTCGAGCGCCGATCCGGCGACCGCCGCGAAGGTGTCCTCGCTCGCCGTCCGGGTCGACTCCCGCTCCGGTGCGACCCGCCGGACGATGGCGAGGACGGCGACGGCGCCGAGGCGGACGGGAAGGATCCACGACGCCGTACGAGCGGCGGGCACGGCGATGCGGATCGCACGGTCGAGGTTCTCGTGCGCCCACGTCCTCGGCCACGCCACGGCGACGAGGAACAGCACCGGCAGCCCGACGAAGAGCGCGACGACGACACCGACCGGGCCCGCGATCCGTTGCACGGCGAGCGCGACGACGCCCGCGGCGATCACGTCGCAGGTGAGCTCGAGCAGGAGGATCGTCTGCAGCAGCTCCTCCCGTCGCTCGAGCTGGGTTCGGAGCGCGCCGGCGGCCCGGTCGCCGTCCTCGGCGAGCTGTTCCGCCCGAACCCTGGTGACCTGGGTGAACACGGTGTCCGCGACGGCGAGGAAAGCGCTCGCTACGGCGAGCAGACCTGCGGCGAGCAGGGCGGCGACGTCGAGCAGGGTCACGGTGTGGGCATCCGTTCGGTCGCACCCCACGCCCACGCGTCGTCCCACGACGTGGTGAGGTGCCGGTGTTCGTGGTCGCGCATGCGTTGCGCCTCGTCGTCGTCGAGGTGGTCATGTCCGAGCACGTGGAGGATTCCGTGCACCACGAGAAGTGCGATCTCGTCGTGGGGTGCACGATCGTTGGCGGTCGCGTACCGCTCGGCGACCGCCGGGCAGACGATCACGTCGCCGAGCATCCGAGGTCCGGGGGTCCCGTCGTCCTCGTCGTCGATGGGGAACGCCAGCACGTCGGTCGGACCGTCACCGTCGAGCCAGGTGCGGTTCAGCTCCGCGATGGTCGCCTCGTCGACGAAGGTCAGCGCCAGCTCCGCCGGGCCGACGACCCCCTCCGCGGTGAGTACCTCGACGGCGAGCCGCCGGTAGCGGGCGACGTCGACCGCGACATCGGCCTGTTCGGACCGCGTCGGGACGGATGGGGGCACCGGCGTGGCCGGTGCGCCGCCGGAGACGTTCATCGGGAAGCTCCCGGGCCGCCCTGCTCGGCGCGGGCGTAGGCGTCGACGATGTCGGCGACGATCCGGTGCCGCACGACGTCACGGCTGCCGAGGTGGACGAACTCGATGCCGTCGATGTCGGCGAGCAGGGGCTCGAGCCCGCTCAGGCCCGACCTTCCGCCTGGCACGTCGACCTGGGTGGTGTCGCCGGTGATCACGGCGCGCGACCCGAAGCCGATGCGGGTGAGGAACATCTTCATCTGCTCGGGCGTCGTGTTCTGCGCCTCGTCGAGGATGATGAAGCTCCGGTTGAGCGTGCGGCCCCGCATGAACGCGAGCGGCGCGACCTCGACGAGTCCTCGGGTCAGCAACTTCTGCGCGCCTTCGGTGTCGACCATGTCGTAGAGCGCGTCGTAGAGCGGACGGAGGTACGGGTCGATCTTCGCGGTGAGGTCGCCGGGGAGGAAGCCGAGCTTCTCCCCCGCCTCGACGGCCGGCCGGGTCAGGATGATCCGCTCGACCTCTTTCGCCTGCAGTGCCTGCACCGCCGACGCAACGGCGAGCCAACTCTTGCCGGTACCGGCAGGGCCGATCCCGAACGTGATGATGTTCGACCGGATCGCATCGACGTAGCGCTTCTGACCGGCGGACTTCGGTCGCACCGACCGCCCTCGTGCAGCCCGCAGGATCTCGTCGGTGAGCACCTCCGAGGGCCGCTCGTCGGCGCGCACCATGTCGACGGCGCGGCGGACGTTCGGCGCGTCGAGCGTGTGCCCGAGCTCGGCCATGGTGACGAGCTCCTCGAACACCCGGCCGGCCCGCTGGGCCTCGTCGCCGGTGATCGTGATCTCGTTGCCGCGCACGTGGATGTCCGCACCGGGAAACGCGTCCTCGACGATGCGGAGCAGTTCGTCCCTGGGCCCGAGCAGCGCCGCCATGACGCGGTTGCCGGGGACGGAGAGCCGGAGGCTCGGAACAGGTGAGGACGTGGGGGTGAGTGGCATTGAGGTCAGCCGCCGACCGCAGAGGACGACGCAGCGTTCAGTCTTGCACGGGGTTCGCCGAAGGACAACGACGGTCCACCGCCGCAGCGCGCCGACGGCGGAGTGGATCTAGCGTGCCCGCCGTGGAGGGGACCGGGCCGGCCGACGGTGACGACGTCGAGACCGCCCTGCGCGAACTGCTCGCGCCGGACACCGTCGCAGCACGGGCACGGGAACGCCGACACCGCGAACGGCTCGCGGCGGCGGTCACCTTCGAGGGTGTCGTGGCGGCGACGCGTTCGACCGGCGCGACGGTCGACCTCGGCACCCGTGGCGGGCACCGATTCCGTGGCACGGTCGCCGACGTGGGCACCGGGGTCGTCACACTGCGGACCGCGCCCCGACGCATCGCGCTCGTGGTCGTCGACGCGATCGTGTCGCTCCACGCGCCGGGTGTCGGCCCCCTGCACGACGATGAGCCGCCGACGGCGCCGGTCGAGCTCGCCGACCTGCTGCTCGAGGCCGCGGCCGACCGGGCGGACGTGGTGCTGCACCTCGTGGACGGCTCGGCGATCAGCGGGGTGCTGCACGGCTGCGGCATCGACGTCGTGTCGATCCGGTCGGGCGCCACAGATGTGGTCTACGTGCGACTCGCCTCAGTCGACGGGGCCTCGCTCACCGGCTCCGGATAGAGGTGCTCGAGGGTGCCCGGTTCGATCCGGCACGCCTCGATGAACGCATCGACCTCGTCGGCCTTGAGCCGGATCACCCGGCCGAACCGGTAGGCGGGGACCTGCCCCTCGTCGATGAAGCGGTACAGGGTGCGGGGCGTCACGCCGAGCCGGCGCGCGGCCTCGGGCGTACTGAGCCAGACGATGTCCGCCGCTGCCATAGATGACCAACACTACCCACGCCGGCGCACGCGCCGAAGGGACATGCTAGACACCGACATGATCTGAGACCACACCACATCGCAGGAGCCGGTACCAGGGGGTGCCGTCCTGCCACACGACGTCTCGTTGCCGGAGGGGGCATCGATGGTCACCAGAGGTTCTGCGGCTCCTGCCGTTGCGTCGTCGATCGCGTCGAGGCTCGCCGTCAGCAGGCGACGAGCTCCCGCCCTGCGGCCGGCCGTCGGTGCGCTGCTCGTGCTCACCGCAGCGGTCGGCGCTTTCGCCGTGAGCGGCGACGGCACCGAGCGCGCCACGACCACGTATCTGACGACGACCCGGGCGCTGCGACCGGGCGACAGGATCACCGTCGACGACGTCGCCGCCGTCGCGATCGACCTGCCCGCCGCCCAGCGTGCCGGCGTCGTGACCGACTCGGCGGCGTTGCGCAACGCCGTGGTGCGCCTTCCCGTCGGCGCCGGGGCGCTGCTCTACGAGTCCGCGCTCGACCGCGGGTCCGGGGCCTCGACGACCGCCTCGTACCTCGAGCTCGCCGTCGCACTCCCCGCCGCGCGGGCCGTCGCCGGTCGTCTCGCCCCGGGTGATCGCGTGCACGTCTACGCATCGGACCGGGAGCGCACCCAGCTCGTCGCCGAGGCGGTCACGGTGCTCGACCTCGGCACCGACGACGGCGCCTTCGTGCGGACCGGCGAAGTGCTCGTCACCCTGGCGCTCCCCGACGAGGCCACCGCCCGAGCCGTGACGCAGGGCGCGCACGGCGACGGCATCACGCTGGTGCGCGCCAACCGGGCGGGCGATCCGTGGTCGCCGTGACCGCCCGCTACGTTGTCCTCGGGCTCGCCCGGCCCCGCACCCCGTGGTTCGGCGAGGTCGGCGCATGGTCAGCCGGGGGCGCCACACCGGTCGACTTCGTCCGCTGCCTCACCGCCGAAGAGGTCCGCGCCCGACTCGCCGGCGGGCAGCGCATCTCCGCGTTGCTCGTCGACAGCCGGGCGCCCGGCCTCGACCGTGACGTGCTGAACAGCGCCCGCCGGGCCGACGTCGCGGTGATCGTCGTCGACGACGGCGCCGTCGACCGGGACTGGCACGCCATCGGCGCGACCGCTGTCCTCCCTGCGCCCTTCGTCGAGGACGACCTCGTCGCCCTCCTCGCCGACCACGCCCCCGCCGTCCCCCCGACCCCCTTGCCCGGACCCGGAGCCGATGGACCGACCGAGCGCGTCGGTCGCCTGATCGCGGTGACCGGCAGCGGTGGATCCGGCACATCCGTGCTCGCCATGGCCCTCGCCCAGCACCTCGGAGGACGCACGCACGGCGACGTGCTCCTCGCCGATCTCGCCCTCGACGCCGACCAGGCGATGCTGCACGCCGCACCCGACGTCGTGCCCGGCCTCACCGACCTCGTCGAATCCCACCGCCTCGGGACACCCGATCCCTCGGCCGTGCGCTCGACCACCTTCGAGGTGCACGGCCGCCACTACCGGCTCCTGCTCGGGTTGCACCGACACCGGGACTGGGCGGACCTTCGCCCGGCGAACGTCGCGGCGACCGTCGACAGCCTGCTCCGGGAGTTCCCCACCGTCGTGGTCGACGTCGACGCCGACGTCGAGGGCGCCCGCGACTGCGGGGTCGTCGAGGTCGAGGAACGCAACGTGCTCGCCCGGACCGTGCTCGGACGCGCCGAGGTCGTCATCGTCGTCGGCAACGGCGGCACGAAGGGGATCCACGCGCTCACCCGGACCCTCCAACGGCTCGCTGCGTTCGGCGTCGAACCGACCCGGACGATCCCCGTGCTCAACGGCAGCACCGGGATCGGCCAGCGGTGGCGGCGCGCGCCGCAGGCCATCGACGACCTGGTCGCGGAGGCTGGCGACGACCTGCGACGGAGGACCGTGACCGTCCCCTGGCACCGCGGCGTCGAGGCGGCCCTGCGCGACGGCGGACCGCTCCCCCGCGCGCTGGGCGCACCGCTCGCCGCCGCACTCGCGACCACGGCATCCGCCGGCCGGAGTCACCGGGAGGAACCGGTGCCCGTGCCGGCCGTCGCACCGGGGCGGCCCGGATGACCACGCCTGCGCCACCGACCCCGCTCCAGGAGATCGAGCGGGCGGCGCGCGTCCGTGCCGATGCCGCTGCGCTCGACATGAACGACCCCGACGCCGCTGAACGTCTGCGCGCCATCATCGCCGAGGAGGTCGCCCGCTGGAACGACGACCAGCGTCGCGGCCGACACAGCCATCGCTTCCCCGACGAGCACGCGATCGTGACCCGTGCGTTCCGCAACCTCGCAGGGTTCGGCCCGCTCGAACCGCTCCTCGACGACCCCGACGTGTGGGAGATCATGGTCAACGCCCCCGACGCCGTCTTCGTGCGACGCCACCGGGCGCCGTCGGGCTACCACGAGGAGTCCTTCCACGACGACGACCACGTCGCCCGCACCCTCAACCGTCTCCTCGACGCGGCGGGAACCCACCGCAAGCTCGATCCGGCCGAAGGCCTCCAGGACGCGCAATTGGCGAGCGGCGCACGCGTCCACGTCGTGCACCGCGACCTCACCGCGGGAGCCCACCTCGTCGTCAACATCCGCAAGTTCACCGGCGTCGCCGTCCGGTCCCTCGACGAGCTCGTGGCGCTCGGGACGCTCGACGCCGCCAGCGCCGCCGTGCTGCGGGCGGCGGTGCGGGGCCGCCGGTCGATCGTGTTCAGCGGTGCGCCCGGCTCGGGCAAGACGACGCTGCTCTCGTGCTGCGCCGCCGAGCTCGACCCGTCGCTCCGGGTCGTGACGGCCGAGGAGGTGCTCGAGATCGACATCCCCGTGGCGAACGTCGCGTCCCTGCAGACGCGCGCCGCCCGGAGCGACCGCGAGGCCGTCGACCTCCGTCGCCTCGTCGCGGGATTCCTGCGCATGTCACCCGACATCGCGATCGTCGGCGAGGTCCGCGACCGGGAGGCCCTCCCGCTCCTGCTCACGCTGTCCTCGGGCGTGACCGGCTACACCACCATCCACGCGGCGTCGGCACGCCAGGCACTGACCCGCCTGCGGTTCGTCGCCCAACTCGCGGACGGCGGGGCATCGCTCCCCGCGCACCCGCTCACGACCCTCGTCAGCGAGACCGTGGACCTCGTCGTGCACTGCCGTCGTGGTCCCTCCGGACCCGTCGTCGAGGAGATCGTCGCCGTCGAGGACCTGCTGACGACCGGCGAGGCCGCGCCGTTCACCGTGACCGAGCTCTTCCACCGCCCGACCCCCGAGACCGGACTCCGCTGGACCGGCACCCTGCCGATCCGGCTCTGCCGTCGACTCGAGCGCCACGACGTCGACCTCCGCACCATGTTGCAGAACCTCCCCGAACGGGAGGACTGATGACCACCCGACTGCTCCTCGCCATGACCGCTGCGCTCGGCGCGGCGCTCCTCGTCTGGACGCCGCACCTCCGCCTGCGCGACGACGCTCGCCCGGGTTCCGCACCATCGGGTCGTCACGGGCGGTCCGGCCGGGGCCGGGACCGCAGCGGTGATGCGCCGGTCCCGCTGCTGATCGTCGCCTCCCTCGCCGTCGGCGGCACCGGCGCGGTCGCCGGCCTGGTCCTGCTCGGTGGACCGGTCGCCGCCCTGCTCGGTACCGGCGCCGGAGCGGTGCTGCCCGTGGCGCAGCTCCGGTTCGCCCGAGCGGCCCGGCGAGCCCTCGTCGCCGAGGCATGGCCGGGCGTCGTCGAACACCTCCGCGTGGAGACCCAGACGCTCGGCCGGTCGATCCCCCTCGCCGTCGCCGACCTCGCCACCGTGGCGCCCGCCGGGCTGCGCCCGACGTTCGAGGCCGCCCGACGAACCTGGCGGCTCACCGGGGACCTCGGTGCCACGCTCGACGTGCTCCGCGACGGCTTCGCCGACCCCGGCGTCGACATGACCTGCGAGGTCCTGCTGCTCGCCCATGAGCTCGGTGGATCGAGCCTCGACCGGCGACTCCGCGACCTCGCGGAGGATCGTCGGACAGAGCTCGCCCAGCGACGGGAGGCCCGGAGCCGCCAGGCGGGCGTCCGGCTCGCCCGGAACCTGGTGCTCGTGGTCCCCGTCGGCATGGCGGCCGCCGGTTCGATGATCGGGAACGGCCGCTCGGCGTACGCGACCCCCGGCGGCCAGCTGGTCATCGGGGTCGCAGCGCTCCTCATCGCCGTCTGCTGGTTCTGGTCGTCCCGCTACCTCCGGCTGCCGGCACCGCCGCGCCTGTTCCGCAACGGGGCCGGGGCATGACCACCATCGCCCTCGTCGCGTGCGCGTCGGTCGCCTGGCTGGGCCTCGCGCTGCTCCTCGACTCGGTACCGCTGTTTCGGCGCCGCTCGCTCACCGACCGGCTCCGCCGATACGCCGCCGACCCGCACGTCGCCCGTCGGGCCGACGGCCCGGTCGGCATCGGCGCCCTCGAGGCGCTCGTCGGCCCGTGGCGCGCACCGCTGGGCTGCGTGCGGACGGCGTTCGCCACCACTCCGCTCGCGGTGCGTCTCGCTCGGGCCGGCCGTCCTGGCGATGTGGCGGGCTTCCGTCGCCGGCAGGCGAGCGGGGCGTTCGCCCTGGTGGTGCTGACCGTGCTGCTGGTCGCCGCCGGCGGCGCGCCACCGTGGGCGTCCCTCGTACTCCTCGGCGGGGCACCGTTCGTCGGCGCGGCGGTTCCGGGGCTCCTCCTCGATCGCTGCGCCGCGGACCGCCGGGAGCAGCTCTTCCACGAGCTTCCCGTCGTCGTGGAGCACCTCGGCGCGCTGATCGGCAACGGCTTCTCGGTCGGCGCCGCCGTGCAACGCCTCGCCCGACGGACCGAGGGTGTCGCCGCCGAAGATCTCGCTCGCGTGGCGAACCGGGTCCGCCAAGGCACCGCAGAGCGCGACGCCCTCGAGGAGTGGGCCCGCCTGTCCGGGCTCCCCGAGGTGCGACGGCTCGCCGCCGTGCTGGCCCTCGACCAGCAGGGGGTCGACCTCGACCGCCTGCTCGCCCTCGAGGCCGAGGCCGCACGCCAGGAGGCGCACCGGCGTGCCGTGGAGACGATCGACCGGCGCACCCAGCTCGTGTGGATTCCCGTCACCGTCGCCGCCCTGCTGCCCGGGATGCTCCTGCTCGCCGTGCCCTTCCTCGCCGCCCTCGCCGACCTGTCCGTGCCCTGAACCGAACCGATGGAGGAGAACCATGAACAACGAACGGATCCGATCGACGCTGTCGAGTCTGCGGGCCGATGACCGCGGCGAGGGGGTGATCTCGATGGCGATCGCCATGCTGATCGTTGCGTTCCTCGGCGTCGCCGCCTGGGTGATCTTCAGCAACGTGCTCGACGCCGCCGGCGAACGCGTGAAGGAACAGGTGGAACAGGTCGGTTCGTGAGCACGGACGACGGCACCGGGCTGCTCGGCACCGCAGCCGGGTTGGTGATGGTGGTCGCCTTCCTGCTGCTCGCGATCGACACCGGCCTCACGCTGCTCGTGCGATCGACCGTCGGCGCAGCCGCCACCGACGCCGCCACCATCGTCGCCCGCGCCGCAGGACCGGACGGCGTTCTCACCACGGACGAACTCGAGGCGGCGACCGTGCGCGCCCGGGACCGCGTCGACGCGCTCGCCGGATCGGCTGCGACCATGTCGCCACCGTCGTTCGACGGACGGAGCGGCTCGGTGACGGTGACCGTCCGCCGACCCGGACCGCGCACGTTCGCGGCGCTGCGCGCCGGTTCGGCGACCGTCGAGCGGTCGGCGACCGTCCGCCTCGAGGTGCTGCGATGAGAGGACGTGCGGGGCACGATGCCGGCAGCATCGGCGGCGTGGAGGTCCTGCCGCTCTGCCTCCTCGTCCTCGTCGGATTCGCCCTCCTCCTCGCCAACGGTTGGGCGGTCGTCGACGCTCGCGGCGTCGCCGCCGATGCCGCTCGGGAGGCGGCCCGAGCGTTCGCTGAGGCGCCGGCAGACCTCGACCCCTGGGCCGAAGCGTCCGGCGCTGCGCTGCGCGCCGTGGACTCGACCGGCCGGTCGCGCCAACGGATCTCGGTGCGCATCGACGCCGTTGGACACCGCCGGTGCTCGCCGGTCACGGTCGAGGTCACCTACCGGGTACCGACGTCCTGGCTCCCCGGCACCTCCGGCGGGCCGCAGCTCGGCGTCGTCCGTGCCCGCCACACGACGGTGGTCGACCCCTACCGCAGCGGCCTGAGCGGTGACGGCTGTGGGTGAGGGCGACTGCGACCAGGGCACGGCGCTGCTCCTGGTCCCCACCGCCGTGGTGATCGTCCTCGTCGCCGCCGCGCTGGCTTTCGACGCGGCGCTCGCGTTGCAGGCAAAACGCGCACTGCTGCACGCAGCGTCCGGTGCCGCCAACGAAGCCGTCAGCCTCGGGGTCGACGAGGCCGCGCTGCATCGCACCGGGATGCTCTGCCTCGACCCGGCACGGGTGACCGATGCACTGGGCGCAGCGCTCGCCGATCGGTCGGAGGTGGACCTGCGCGCCGAGATCGGGCCGTCCGAATGCCCGCGGTCCGTGCGCGTCGACCTCACGGCGCCGGGTCCGCGACCGTTCCTGCGGCTCATCCCACCGGGGCGACCGACCACGGTGTTGCGCGCCCAGGCGACCGCCCACCTCGCCGAACGGTAATTGTCCGTGCTTTTCAGTATTCTTCATGCATGTCCAATCAGCAGGCGGCGGGAACCCTCGCCGAGGTGACCGCGATTCGGCCCGACCAGGCCGTCCAACTCCTCGCAGATCTCTCGGCGACCCTCGCCGCATGTCACGAAGCCGGACGCAGCCATGGATCGATCGACCCCCGTCACGTCCGACCTGGGTCGACGGCGGGCCCGGCGCACCTGCTCGACTGGCCCGAGGACGCGGGGGCCGAACGCATCGACGACGACGTGCGACAGTTCGGACTGCTCGTGGAGTTCGTGGCCGGGCGGATCGGCCCGAGCGGCCGCTCGCGCGGCGCTGCCGACCGCGTCCGCATGCAACTCGACGCTCTCGCCGCGACGACCGTCGACCCGGACCCGTCGCGTCGTCCCTCGATGGAGCAGTTCGCAACGGCGCTCGACGCCCTGCGGCGCCGGGCGACCACCGCGCCCGGCGCGGCGCCACGGCAACGGTCGCCGCGCACCCTCGGGATCGCTGCGGCGGCAGTCGCCGTCGCCGCGCTCGGTGCCACGGGCGTGCTCGTCGCCGGTCGCGGCGCCTCCGAGCCACCGACACCTCCCGACGTCCTCGCCCCGACGCCCACTGCCGTCGCTCCTACCGCTTCCGAGCCCGTCGGTACGGGCTCACCGGGGCGCATCGAACGGAACGGTCGCGACTACGAGGCAGGGGCAGCCGGCGACCTCCTCGTCAACCTCGACGCGGCATGCCCGGGCGGCCCGGTCGCCGTGCTGCTCGCGGACGACGACGGCGCCGTCATCACCTTCGACCGATGGCCCGACGGACCGCAGGGCGTGGAAGGACAGGTCGTCGGGACCGTGCCCGGAGCGATCGGCGCGACCGCCGACGACGGCTGCCGCTCCCTCGCCGTGCACCGGGACGTCGGCCTTCCCGTCGAGGTCTCGCTCGGGCGGCCCTCGTGAACGGCGCACGGTTCCGCCAGGTGTTGACCCTCGCCGCGGCGCTCGGTTGCGGCGCCGCCCTCCTCGGCAGCGGCGAACGCGTCGGCCCGCTGCCGACGGACGCCGTGTCCCTGCTCCGCTCGGTCACCGCGCCGGACGGTCCGCTCGTCGTCCTCGCCGGCTTCCGTCTGCTCGGACTCGCCCTAGCCGTGCACCTGGCCTGTTGCAGCACCCTCGCCCTGCTCGGCGGACGGAGTGCCGTAGCTCGTTTCGCCGGTCGTGCCTCGCTCGGCCTGCTCGGGGGAACGATGATCGCCGCGGTCGATCCCTCGATCGGGCTCGCCGAGGAACGACCGGTCGCGATCCTGCGGCTCGTGGACCCCCGGACCTCGATCGGGCTCGCCACCGTTCCCGTCGAGCAGGTCGCCGTCGCCGGGCCCGAGTCCATCGACACCGGGCTCGAGTCCATCGTCGTCGACGACCCCACCCCGCGATCCTCCGGCGCCGGCCGCCACGTGGTCGTCGAGGGCGAGAGCTTCTGGTCGATCGCCGCCGACCACGCCGACGGACGACCCGTGGCGACTTACTGGCGGACCCTCATCGAGGCCAACCGCAGCAGGCTCGTCGACCCGACGAACCCGGACCTGATCCACCCCGGGCTCGTCCTTGACCTCCCAGCGCCACCGGAGCCCCGATGACGCGGTACCTTCCGGTCCGGAACGCAACAGCACACCTTGGGGGCAGGGATGCGAGTCGGGGCGACGATCTTCAACCAGAACTACGCCGACTGGGACCGGTACGAGGCGGAGGAGCGCGGCGAGTCCGTCCCGTCGCGGCCGGCGACGACCGACCGGCAGATCTTCGCCGAAGAGCTCGACATCGCCCGGATCGCAGACGACGCCGGATTCGACTCGGTGTGGACGATCGAGCACCACTTCACGCCGTACACGATGGTCACGAACCCGCTGCAGTACCTCACCTACGTGGCAGGCATCACGAGCAGCGTCGACCTCGGCACGATGGTCACCGTGCTGCCCTGGCACAACCCGGTGCGCGTCGCCGAGGACGTGAACATGCTCGACACGTTCCTCGGCCCGGGTCGTGAGGTGATCTGCGGGGTCGGGCGCGGCCTCGGTCGACGCGAGTACCAAGGGCTCGGCATCGACCAGAACGAGGCCCGCGGGCGGTTCGACGAATCCCTCTTGGTGCTGCGCACGCTGCTCGCGACCGGAACGTGCACCTTCGACGGGGAACACTTCCAGGTGAACGACGTCCGCCTCCGCCCCCAGCCCGACCGGGACCTCAGCGCGAACCTGTGGTGCGCAGGCGGCACGTCGGAGACCGTGGAGATCATCGCCCGCCACGACGTGCGGCCGCTGATCATCCCCACGACGTCACTCGACCTCGCGCTGCAGAACGCCCGGCGATACGTGCAGCTCCGCGCCGACAGCGGGGTCACCACACCCGTCGCCACGAAGCTCTCACTGTGGACCTACGTCGCCGAGACCGAGGAGGCCGCTCGCGAGGGCGCGGAGCGCTACATGGTGGAGTACGCCGACTCGGCGCTCCGCCATTACGAGCTACGCAACGATCACCTCGGCGACATCAAGGGGTACGAGGCGTACGCCGCGCAGTCCCGGGCCCTCGCCAAGGACGCGTCACCGTTCCTGCGGGGCTTCTACGGCTCCCACCCCTGGGGCACGCCGGAGCAGGTCATCGCCCGGGCGACCGAGCTCGCCGAGACGTTCGGCACGAACGAGCTCATGTTCGTGTTCCGCTACGGCGGCATGCCGATCGAAGCGGCGCGACGCAGCATGCGCCTGTTCGCCCGCGAGGTGCTCCCAGCGCTGCAGGCCATCGACCCGGCACCCCTCAGCGTCACCTCGCTCGCAGCCTGAGGCACCCGCCCGCGTCAGCGGGTGACGCGAAGACCGAGCTCGTCGAGCCGCTCGACCGTGGCGTCGACCGGACTGCCGAGGATCGCCGCGATCGACCGCAGGTCGTCCCGACGAATCGTGATCTCGCGGCTCGTGAAGTCCTGTCGCATGATCTGGATGGTCGACAGGTACCGACCGAGCATCTCCGTCTCGGGACCCTCGAGCTCCTCGAGACGGTCGAGATCGATCGTCACCGCGTCACTCTGCTGCGCCCGGGCATCGGCAGAGGCCGCGGCGAACGCCGGCCCACGGTCGGCGGGCAGCAGCTGATCGACGGGCACGGCGTAGAACCGGGCGAGTCGCTGCAGCCGGGGAACCGAGATCGCCCGCTCGCCACGCTCGTAGGCGCCGAGCACCGACGCCTTGAACTCCTGCGCGGACGCCGCCTCGACGTCCTGCAGCGAGAGCCGCTTCTGGCGTCGGATCACCCGAAGCCGTTCACCCACCTGCATGCCGTACTGCGTCGGCACCTCGGCACTCGCTGCGCGTTCGCTCACCATCGGACCCCTACTCCGCACAGCCGGACGCGCGTGACGCGCACGCCGCCCGGCCCCTACGAGCGGTGAGGTTAGGCCGCACCCCTCCCGGTCGGTCAACCGCGCTGCGTGGCGGAGCGGGCGAGCGACAGCATCGCTGCGCCGACGACCGCTGCGGTCTCCACCCGGAGGACGTGCGCGCCCAGCGTGACCGTCGGCAGCCCGCACCCGAGCTCGGCGTCGCTGAAGCCGCCTTCAGGGCCCACGATCAGGCATCGCACGCCGGCGTCGACGGCCACACCCCCGGGGGCGGCGAGCGCGGCCCCTTCGAGACGCACCGCATCGGCGAAAGGGATCGGTCCGTGCACGACGGGAAGGAACGCCCGTCGGCTCTGCGCCGCAGCCGCCCGTGCGATCCGGTCGAGGCGTTCGACGTTGCGCTGCACCTTGTCGGCCGCCCAGGTCACCACCGACCGGTCGACGAGCAGGAGCTGAAGGTCGTCGACACCACACTCGGTGGCCTTCTGCACCGCCCACTCGGTGCGGTCGCCCTTCACCACCGGCATGCAGATCCTCACCCGGTGCGGTGGCGCGGCCTCCCGGCACACCGGACCCGTCGGGCGGACCGAAGCGCCGAGAACGGCGCGGCGCCAGGCGCCCGCCCCGTCGCAGAGCACCACGTCGGCCCCGTCACGCAACCGGAGCACCCGCCGCAGGTGGTGCAGATCGTCGTCGGCGACCGTCGGCTCGTCGCCGTCCACCCCGGCCACGTACAACACCGGCCCGCGGGAGGACCGCAGGTCGCTCCCCTCCACAGCGTCGCCGTCCCCGCTCAGCGGATCGCCGACCGCAGGCGGGCGAAGAACCCGCGACCGGCCTCGGCGACCGGTTCGCCCCGCAACTCGGCGAGGCGCCGCAGCAGCTGCTCCTGCTCGTCGTCGAGGCCCTCGGGGGTCTCCACGACGAGCTCGATCAGCAGGTCACCCCGCCCACGGCCCTGCACCGACGGCACGCCCTTGCCCCGGAGTCGGAGCACGGCACCGGTCTGGGTGCCCCGGGGCACCTCGATCTCCTCCTCACCGTCGAGGGTGGGGTAGGTGAGCGAAACGCCGAGCGCCGCCTGCGCGAAGGTCAGCGGAAGCCGGTGGTACAGGTTCGCCCCGTCGCGACGCAGGTACTCGTGCGGCGCGACGGCGATGTGCACGTACAGGTCACCCGCTGCGCCTCCGCGCTGGCCGACCGCCCCTCGACCGCCGAGACGCAGCGTCGTGCCGGCGTCGACCCCGGCGGGGACGACCACGGTGAACGTGCGGTCGGCCTGCACCCGACCCTCACCACGACAGGTGGTGCACGGTGAGGGAATCAGCTCGCCGGAACCGGAGCACCGGGCGCACGGCGTCACCGAGACCATCTGGCCGAGGATCGACGGACGAGCCCGTCGGACCTGTCCCGATCCTCCGCATTCGTGGCACGCGGTGACCGTCGAGCCCTCCGAGGCGCCGCCGCCGGAGCAGTCCTCGCAGGTGACGAGTGTCCGCACCGTGACGCCCCGTTCGACCCCGAACACCGCCTGCTCGAATGTGAGGTCGACGCGGGTCTCGAGATCCGGCCCTCGGGGCGGTCCAGTGCGGCCCCGGCCACCGGGACCGCGGCCCTGGTTGAACCCGAAGCCGTCCATGAACATGCCGAGCAGGTCGTCGAGACCGCCGCCGCCGAAGCCCGGGCCGAACCCGCCCGCGCCGGGGTCGTCGGTCCCGAACTGGTCGTAGCGGGCACGGCGTTCCGGGTCGGAGAGCGTCTCGTAGGCCTTCGAGACCTCCTTGAACCGGGTCTCGGCGCCCGGGTCGGGGTTCACGTCGGGGTGCAGTTCCTTGGCGAGGCGCCGGTACGCCCGCTTGATCGCCTCCGGCGACGCCGAACGGTCGACGCCGAGGAGCTCGTAGTAGTTCGTGCTCATCGGGATCCGTTCACCCTTCGGACAGTCGGTTGCCGAGACGCTTGCTCACCACGGCGACCGCGGCGAGGGCTTGCGGATAGTTCATCCTCGTCGGGCCGAGCACCCCGATCGAACCGACGGCGGTCCCGTCGACGGTATACGGGGCGACGACGATGGAGCACTCGGCGAGCGGTTCCACACCGGTCTCCGAGCCGATCGCCACCCGCAGCCCACGGTCCATGATGTCCCGGATCAGGGAGACGACCACGTACTGCTCCTCGAGGACGCCGAGGATCGAGCGGACGGTGTCCATCGCATCGAACGCCGTCGCCACGTTCGCCGCGCCGCCGACGAACATACGCCCGCCCGCCTCTGCGCCGTCGTCCTGCAGGAGACCGACGACCTGGTCGACGAGGTGGTCGACCACGACGTTGCCGGTGGGGACCACCGTCACCGGGGCTGCGAGCGGCCGTCCGACGAGCAGCCCGGCGAGGCGGGCGGTGGACGCGCCGAGGTCGACGTCGGAGACATCCGGGTCGACGTCGAGGGGGTAGCGGTCGACGGCGCCGTCGGAGAGCACGACCACGACGACGGCCAGACGACCTCCGAGCCCGACGACCTGGACGCTGCGCACCGTCGCGGACTCGCGTTGCGGGGCGACGACCACACCGGCGTAGCTCGTGAGCGACGACAGCAGCCGCGACGTGTCGGCGAGCATCTCCTCGAGCCGGGTGTGGGCCCGATCGAAGAACTGCCGCACCGTCCGACTCTCCATCGACCCGAGGTCGGGCTGCGCAAGGTGGTCGACGAAGAACCGGTAGCCCTTCTCGGTCGGCACCCGGCCGGCGCTCGTGTGCGGCTGGGCGAGGAAGCCTTCGCGTTCGAGGAACGCCATGTCGTTGCGGATCGTCGCGGAGGACACCGGGATCCCGGTCGCGACGACGACGTGGGAGGACCCGACCGGCTGGGCGGTCTGGATGTACTCCTCGACGATGGCCGAGAGGATGGCGGCTTTGCGGTCATCGAGCATGGCGGCGCACCTGGAAGCCCCGATCCTATGGTCAGTCGAGCCGGAGGGCCGAGATGAACGCCTCCTGGGGGACCTCGACCCGGCCGATCGCCTTCATCCGCTTCTTGCCCTGCTTCTGCTTCTCGAGCAGCTTCTTCTTTCGGCTGATGTCGCCGCCGTACAGCTTCGCCGTGACGTCCTTGCGGTAGGCCTTGACCGTGGAACGGGCGATGACCCGGCCACCGAGCGCCGCCTGGATCGGCACGTCGAACTGCTGCCGCGGGATCAGCTCGCGGAGCTTCTCCGTCATCGCCCGGCCGTACTCCTCGGAACGGTCGCGGTGCACCACCGAGCTGAACGCGTCGACCGGGTCACCGGCGAGGAGGATGTCGACCTTCACGAGGTTCCCCGGCTGGTACCCGGCGGGCTCGTAGTCGAGGCTCGCATACCCCTGCGTCCGGCTCTTGAGCTGGTCGAAGAAGTCGATGACGACCTCGGCGAGCGGCAGCTTGTACCCGAGCTCGATCCGTTCGGGCGACAGGTACTCGAGCTTGATCATCTCGCCGCGCTTGGACTGGCAGAGGTCGAGGATCGCCCCCGTGTAGTCGGACGGGGCGAGGATCGTGGTCTGCAGGTACGGCTCGGCGATCTGTTCGATCTCCCCCATCGGCGGCAGCTCGGAGGGGTTGTCGACGGTGACCTCCCGACCACCCCGCACCGTCACCCGGTACGCCACCGACGGAGCGGTCGCGATGATGGACAGGTCGAACTCCCGCTCGAGGCGCTCCCGCACGATCTCCATGTGCAGCAGCCCGAGGAAACCACACCGGAACCCGAACCCGAGCGCACCGGAGGTCTCCGGCGCGAAGGTGAAGCTCGAGTCGTTGAGGCGCAGCTTGTCGAGCGACTCCCGCAGGCGCGGGTACTCGTCGCCGTCGATCGGGTACAGCCCGCAGAACACCATCGGCTTCGGTTCCTGGTACCCCTGAAGCGGCTCGGTCGCCGGGTTGGAGGCTTCGGTCACCGTCTCGCCCGAGCGGGCCTCGCCCACGTCCTTGATCCCGGCGATCAGGTAGCCCACCTCGCCCGGGCCGAGCGATCGGAACGGGGTCGGCGTCGGGAGCCGACAGCCGACCTCCTCCGCGGGGTGCACGGCCGCCGCCTGCATGAACCGCAGCTTCGCGTCGGTGCGGAGCGTCCCGTTCATCACCCGCAGCGACGACACGACGCCACGGAACTGGTCGTAGTGCGAGTCGAAGATGAGCGCCTGCAGCGGGGCGTCCGGATCGCCCTTCGGCGCCGGGATGCGTTCGATCACCGCGTCGAGGAGTTCGGGGACCCCCTCGCCGGTCTTCGCCGAGATCCGCAGGACCTGGTCGGCAGGAATGCCGAGGATCCGCTCGATCTCCTCACAGCAGCGTTCCGGGTCGGCGGCGGGAAGGTCGATCTTGTTGAGCGCTGCGACGATCTCGAGGTCGTTCTCTATCGCCAGGTAGCAGTTCGCGAGCGTCTGCGCCTGGATGCCCTGCGCCGCGTCGACGAGCAGGATCACGCCCTCGGTCGCTGCGAGGGAGCGCGACACCTCGTACCCGAAGTCGACGTGGCCGGGCGTGTCGATCAGGTTCACGACATGGTCCCGGTAGTCGAGGCGGACCGACTGCAACTTGATCGTAATGCCCCGCTCCCGCTCGAGGTCCATCGAGTCGAGGTACTGCGCCCGCATGTCGCGGGGGTCGACGGCACCGCACAGTTCGAGCATGCGGTCGGCGAGGGTCGACTTGCCGTGGTCGATGTGGGCGATGATCGCGATGTTGCGAATGCGGGAGAGGTCCATGGCAGTCGGCTGCGACGCTACCAGCGGGCCGTCGGCTGCCGAAGTTCCCCTCGGCGGGCGGAGCCGCTAGTCTTTCGGGGCTTCACGACCGGCGAGCAGTAGGAACCCCGTGGCGAACATCAAGTCCCAGATCAAGCGCAACCGTCAGAACGAAGCCCGTCGGCTTCGCAACAAGGCGACGCGCTCCGAACTGAAGACCCGTCGCAAGGCTGCGGTGACCCAGGCCGACGCCGGCGTGGAGACCGCCGCCGACGCACTGCGTCAGGCGATCAAGCGCATCGACATGGCCGCCGCCAAGGGTGTGATCCACAAGAACAAGGCCGCTCGGGACAAGAGCCGGCTGATGGCCCGCATCACCCGCGGCGCCGACTGAACGACCCGGATCCCCTCAGCGTCCGGCGCCGGTGCGCCGGAGACGCGCCAGTCGCGCAACGAGTACCTCGAGGACGAGTTCGTCGTCCCAGGATGACGCGCCCCGGAGGTCGAGGTCTGCGTCGGCGAGCAGCTCGACCGCACGCACGATGCCGTCGTGGCCAAGTCGTCGCGCGCCGTCGAGTGCCTTGCGCGCCGGGAACGTCGACCCTTTGATACCGAGCACCTCCGCCGCGCCGCGCTCGTCGCGGGCCTCGCTGCCGTCGAGCGCGAGCATCCGGTCGACGTGACTCGTGAGGGTCGCCATCACCTGGAGCGCGTGCCGGGTGGTGAGGATGCGGCGCACGAGCTCGACGGCGAGGGCTGCGTCGCCCCGGTCGATCGCGTCGGTGAGATCCCACGGTGGGACGCCGCCCGCCTCACCGAGGAACGGGGTGATCGTGGCCGCGTCGAGGCGTTCCGCGCCGAACACCGCGGCGAGGGTGTCGAGCAGGTTCGGCACCCGGCTGACGTCCTCGCCCACGGTCGATTCGAGGAGCGCCCGTGCGGCGCCATCGAGCCGCACACCGGCACGGGCGTACTGCTCGTCGTACCAGTCACGTCGCCCGGACTTCCCGCCACCCGGGCCCGTGGTGACCGTGCGGGCCCCCGCAGCTGTCAGCGCCGTCTCGAGCGCCTTCGGGATCCGACCGCCGCGCCCCCACGCGATGACGAGGGACGTCGTGTCGAGCGGGTCGGCGAGATACTCCAGCAGTGGCGTGAGCTGGTCGACCGTCACGTCGTCCGCACCGATCCGCACGACGACCACCCGGCGATCGGTCAGGAACGGCGGCGTCGACGCAGCGTCGACGAGTGCGCCGATGTCGACCTGGTCGCCGTCGTTCTCGGTGACGACGAGATCACGGTCGCGGTCGCCGACGGCCTCGTCGACCGCATGCCGCACAGCGTCACGAAGGAGTACCGGGTCCTCACCTCGGACGAAGACCACCATCGCCGCAGTCGCCGCCGCACCCATGGCCGCCGAACCTAGCGGGGCGGCAGGTCGTCGACGGCCGAGGCTTCGCAAGAGCCTCGGCCGTCGACGGCGAACGACGTCGTCCCCGACCGGACCGAGGCCGTGAGTTCGACGTCGTCGACGACGAACCGGGCACCGTCGGCGGGTGCGACGAACCGTTCGTGACGCGCCGGGCCGAGGACGAGCGGCGGGTCGAAGCGTTCGAGGAGCGGTTCGACCGCACGGACCGCCGTCGGCGACGCCGTGGAGAGGGCGAGGACCTCGACGCGCCGCACGCCGGCGGCGCGAAGCTCACGCAACGTCCGGGCACTGTCGACCACCCGATCGACGACGAGCACGGTGGCGCCCGACGTCGACGTCGCCGCACGCACCCCGGCTGGCAGGCCGCAGACCGGACCGGGGCCCGCGCCAGGAGACGTCGCCGCGACGACCGACCCGGCGATCACGAGCGCCATGCCGACCCGTGCGGCACGGCGCCGCGCCCCGACGCCGAGGACGACGATGCCGACGCCCGCAGCGACGGTGGTGAGCGTCATCGGACCGAACATCCCGACCGGCAGTCCGGCGGACACCCGAGCAACGCCGTCGATCCAGCCAAGAGCCAGTCGACTCGGCGCATGCAGCACGCCGGCGACCGGTCCGCCGATCAGACCGGCGAGAAGTCCCACCGATGAGCCCCATGTCATCACGAACGCCACCGCAGGTTCGACGAGCACGTTCGCCGCCACCGCCACGACCGGCACGACACCCCCGGCCGCGAGCAGGAAGGGTGCCGTCGCCAGCTGCGCCACGATCGGGACGGCGACCGCCAGACGGAACCAGGTCGGGCCCCGCAGACGCTCCGCAAGAGGCGCCGCACCGACGATGATCGCCGCCGTCGCCGCCACCGAGAGCCTGAACCCGAGCGAGTGCACGAGGAGCGGGTCGACCACCACCAGTGCGGCGACGGTCACCGCAAGGATCCGTCGCGCTCCCGCAGGACGTCCGAGTGTCCACGCCAGGAGCGCGAACCCGGCCATCCCCACCGCCCGCAACACCGGCGGTTCGAAACGCGTAACCGTGGCGAACAGGCCGAGCACGACCGTGGCGATGCCGAACCGGGGCCACGGCCGAAGCCGCCGGAGGACCGGACTCGCGCCGAGGAGCACGAACGCCACGTTCTGCCCGGACACCGCAAGGAGGTGACCGAGGCCGGCCGCAGCGAACGCGTCGCGGACGAGCGGCCCCTGGTCGCGGTCGTCGCCGACGACGAGCCCCCGCAGGAGCGCGGCGTCGTCCTCGTCGAGGTCGGCGGCGCCCCGGACGAGCAGCCCTCGTAGCCACGCCGCGATACGCCAGTGCAGCGCGCCGCGGTCGACCATGGAGGCCTCGTCCACCACGACCGCCGCGACAATCCGGTTCGCCGGCCAGGCGGCGATCACGGCCCTCGAACGCGGGGCGAGATCCCCGGTGACGTGGAGCCGCGCGCCGGCGCCGACGCCGAGCAGGGTCGCCGCCGCAGGGCCGCGCGCTCGGAGCTCGACACGCCCCACGGCTGTCGACGCCCTCACCGTCGTCCCCGCGGTCGTCGCCTGCGGGTCGCCGACGAGGGTCACCGTGCCCGAGAACGGCCCGGGTTCCGGCGGCCGCAGGCCGGCCCACGCGAAGGTCGCCGACCACGTGGCGAGCAGTGCGACAGCAAGGAGGGCGACGCCTCTCGCCCGCGCTCGCGTGGCGATCGCCACCAGGCCGACGAGCACCGGGCCGACGAGCACCGGCCAGGCGTCGACCTCCGCGCCCGCCGCCGTGTCGGCCCGGTGACCGGAGGCCCACCAGGCGCCCACCCAGGCGGCGATGGCGAACCCGCAGACCATCCGGTCGCTCCACGCCCCCGACTCCCCCGCGACCGTGGCCCTCTCGGCCGGCGACCCGGTCATACGCGCACCGAGGGCCGGATCGTGGCGAGCTTGGCGGGCCCGATGCCGGGTACGTCGAGCAACTCCTCGACGGAACCGAAGCGCCCCACACGGGTGCGGTGGGTGATGATCGCTGCCGCGGTGCTCGGCCCGACGCCCGGCAACCGCTCGAGCTCGGTGGCCGTCGCCCGGTTCAGGTCGAGCGGGAGCCCGCCCGCAGCGTCGCCGCCGAGTTGCCCCGGGGCAGCGACGGGCTGCGCCGGTTCCCCCGGCGCAGGAATGTGCACGCGTACCCCGTCGACGACGACCTGCGCGAGGTTCACCCCGGCGAGGTCGACCGGCGGACGCACCCCGCCGGCGGCGCGCACGGCGTCGGCGACACGCGCCCCGGCGGGAACTTCGACGAGGCCGGGCTGCACGACCGCGCCACTGACGTGCACCACGATCGGTGGCGGCGGCGCCGTCGTGGTCGTGACCCGCACGACCCGCGGGAGCGGCGTGGCGGGTTCCGGCGCCGAGCGCACGACCACCACGGCGACCGCTCCGGCGCCGAGAGCGCCGACGAGCAGCGCGGCGACGGCACGCCGATGAGCCTCGACGACGTCCCGAACCACACCATGGAGGTCCGACATCCGATTCTGACGTGCCATCGCACGCACCTCCCGCACCGCGGGGCCGAATCGGGGAAGACAACGGAACCTACCCGGTACCTGCGGCGCAGCGGAGGGTGTGGGGCGCGCCCACTACGGTTCGCCCCTGCTTTCCACCCGGTCCTTGCGGCGTCTGGCTGCGGCGAGCGCTCTCGTTATCGGCGCGGTCCTCAGCGCATGTACGGCCGACGCCACATCGACCGACCGCGCCGAAGCGGCGGGAACGTCAGTCGTCAGCGGACCGGCCGGTCCGACCGGGCCCGTGGGCGCGCGGGGTGCGACCGGCGAGACCGGCGCGGCCGGGGCCACCGGCGCCCACGGGCACACCGGTGCCGCCGGTCAGCAGGGCGCTCGAGGCGAGCCAGGTCCACAGGGCCCCGCCGGCCTCGGCGACCTCGGTTGCACCGACGGCCAGACCGTCGTCTGGCAGGCATCGACGAGCTCGTGGCAGTGCACGAACACCGTCGCGAACCCGCTAAGCCAGCTCAGCTGCACGCTCGACCAGTCGATCCGGTGGAACGGGACGGCGTGGGCGTGCGTCGACACGACGAAGGTCTTCAGCCTCGGGCGGAGTACGACCTGGCAAAGATTCAACGGCTCGACCGTCGCGGCCGTGTTCCCGCTGCGAAGCGCCGGCGTGGACGGTGGATCAACGTGCAGCACCTTTAGCTACTGCACGATCACGTTCACGAATGTCTCGGACCATCGAACCTGCACGTTCACCGAAGCCGGCTCGCAACGCCCGATGAACTCGGCCGTCTTCTCGATCTCGAACATCCAGTTCTTCGACCTCGACTATCCGTTTGAGTTCGCTATATCGATGAGCCTCACGTTCTTCTGCGCGTGAGCGGCGCAGGTCAGAACAGGCGCGAGGTGAGCAGCTTGCGGTACTGCGTCGTGCGGGGATCGTCGGGGCCGAGCACCTCGAGCAGGTCGACGTACTGCTGACGGGCGTCGTCGTCGCCCTTCACCCGGTCGAGCAGGCCGAGCAGCGTCGTCTCGACATCGTCGGCGACCGGGCCGGTGCGGGCGAGCGCTGCGATGCGGCGGGTCTCGGCGTTCTCGGGGATGCGGGCGAGGAGAGCGAGCGCCTCGTCGTTGTCGCCCCGGGCGACGAGCAGGTCGGCGAGCGCGACGACTGCGGGCTCGTACCCGTGGTCGAGCTCGAGCGCGGCTCGCAGCGACGCCTCGTCGCCGGCGGCCACGAGGCGGTCGATCTCGGTCTCCTCGGCCGTCGGCAGCAGGTTCTGCACGAACGCCCGCACCTCGCGCTCACCCTGGGCCCCGACGAAGTTGTCGACGACCTGCCCCTTGCTGATCGCGTACACGGCAGGGATCCCCTGCACCCGGAACGCCTGCGCGATGCCGGGGTTCTCGTCCACGTTGACCTTGGCGAGCACGACCGCGCCGGCGGTCTCGCCGATCACCTGCTCGAGGATGGGACCGAGGGTCCGGCACGGGCCGCACCACGGGGCCCACAGGTCGACGACGACCGCCGCCGAATCGGAACGGACGAGCACGTCCTGTTCGAACGTTGCATCGGTGACGTCGATGACCATGGTCGCTCCCACCTCGTAGAACCGCCCCCCACGGTACCGTCGTGGCGATGGACGACCGCCAGCCCTTCCACCACGACCTCGTCGAGGTCCTCGTCGACCCGCTGCCCCGTGCCGAGGTCCTCGTCGTGTCGCTCGACCCGTGGATCGACGCCGGGTTCGGGGCGTCGCAGGCCCGCACGGCACTCGTCGCGCTGCCGTCGCGGGTGGTGGGGCGCTTCGACGCCGACGCGTTGGTCGACCACCAGGCCCGCCGACCGGTCGTCCGCATCGTCGAGGGGGTGCACGACGCCATCGCCTGGCCGGTGATCGAGCTGCACGAGGTGACCGACACCGCCGGGCGCACGTTCCTGCACCTGCGCGGCCCCGAGCCCGACCACCGTTGGCGGGCGGTCACCGTCGCCGTCGTCGGGTTGTGCGCTGCGGCGGGCGTCCGTTCGGTGCTCTCGCTCGGCGCCTACCCCGCCCCGATGCCGCACACGCGTGCGGCGCGCGTCGTCGCGAGCGCGTCGTCACGCGAGATCGCAGAACGGGTCGGCATCGTGCCGGGACAGCTCGACGTCCCGGCCGGCATCAACGCAGCGATCGAGGTTGCCTGTTCGGGTGCCGGCCTCGAGACGGTGTCGCTGTGGGCACAGGTTCCCCACTACGTGGCGAATCTGCCGTACCCGGCGGCGGCGTTGGCGCTGCTCGGGCAGGTCCACGACCTCGCGGGGATCACCGTCGACACCGGAGAGCTCGCCACCGCCGCCGCCGACACGCACCGGCGCATCACCGAACTCGTGGCCTCGAACGACGAGCACCTCGACATGGTCCGCCAGCTCGAGACCGCCTACGACGAGGTCGTCCCACCCCCGACGGTCCCCTCCGGCGACGAGATCGCCGCCGAGCTCGAACGCTTCCTGCGCAGCGAGGACCGCTGATGGCGAGCGAGGCGTTGTTCTCGACGTCGAGCCATCGAGATGCGGCCGGCGGCGTGTACCCTTCCGTCCCATGGTGCGCCGCAGCACGGCCGTACTGGGCTCGATCACCGTCGCCGCTGCTGCGCTGATCAGCGTCGCCGCACCCGCCGGGGCGACCCCGCCGGACGTCCTGATCATCCACTCCTACGCCGACGGCGGCTATATCAACGTGCTGACCGGTCCGGTCGTGTCGGGGCTCACCGCAACCGGGGCGTTCGGCACGATCACGGTCTTCGACTCCTTTCAAGGACGGGGAACGGCGCCGACGACCGCGACGCTGGCCGGCATCGAGGTCGTCATCGTGACGAGCGACCAGGACTTCGTCGACACGGTCGCGCTCGGGGACCTGCTGGCCGACTTCGTCGACAGCGGCAGGCGCGTCATCGAGGCCACGTACTCCTTCGCCTGCCCGACGGTCGGCACCCCGGGCAGCGAGTGGGGCATCGGCGGCCGGTGGGAGTCGGGGGGCTACAGCCCGCTCGTGAACCCGCAGCCCTCGTCCTGCGCCGACTACACCTGGGTCGGCGGCGCCGACGGCGTCATCGATGCCGCCGGCTCGCCCTACGTCGCCGGGGTCACGCCACCGTTCGGCACCCCGTCCGGCGCGAACGGGATGAACCGGAACGTCGTCGCGGTGCGCAACACGGCGACCACGATCATGTCCTGGAGCGATAACAACGCCCTTTTCGCCGTCGGACCCAACTGTGTGATGGGGATAAACATCTGGCCGCCGGACATGCACGAGTGGAACGACGCCGCCTCCGCGTACCAGCTGTTCGCCAATGCTGCGACCGTCCCCTGCACCCCGGCGGGGTCAGGGACCCCGCCGCCGGCACCGGTCGTTCAGCCCGCTTACACGGGCTGAGCGGAGCTCAGATCCGGCTGAGCGTGCCGTCGAGGTAGCGCTCCCGGCAGAGCGCCCGCTGCAGCTTGCCCGACGACGTCTTCGGGAGCGTCCCGGGCGTGATGAGCACCACGTCACGGGCGGGGATGCCGATCGCCTCGCGCACCCGCACCCCCACCGTGTCGGCGAGCGCCGCGGGGTCGTCCGCCCGCGACTCGGCGACGACGACGAGGCCCTCCTTGCCGTGGCGGCCCTCCACACCGAAGGCGATGACATTTCCGGCCCGCACGCCGTCGACGGTCGCGACGACGCGTTCGACGTCCTGGGGGTGCACGTTGCGGCCACCGACGATGATCAGGTCCTTCATCCGGCCGCAGATCACCAGGTCGCCCTCGACGAGGTAGGCGAGGTCGCCGGTGCGCAACCAGTCGCCGTCGAAGAGCTCCCGGGTCGCCGCCTCGTTCCGGTAGTAGCCGGGGGTGACGGACGTGCCACGGATCTGCAGTTCGCCGACCACACGTTCGGCGAGCACCGTGCCCTCGGGGTCGACGATGCGGAGGTCCATGCCACCGAGCACCCTGCCGAGCTTCACGAGCTCGCGTGCGGTCTCGTCCGCCGGAGAGACGGGAACCGCACGACCCTCCGCCTCGAGGACGGCGGCGTCGACGGCGTCGGTGCGCAGACCCGCCATCGGGTCGGGGAACGTCCCACCGATCGCGACCTCGGCCATCCCGAACGCCGGGAACACCGCGCCGGGGCGCAGCGCGTGCGCCGCACCCGCGGCGATGTAGTCGCGGACCGTCGCCGGATCCACCGGTTCGGCCCCGTTCAGCCCGATCCGCAACGACGACAGGTCGAGCGGTTCCTTGCGGCGCCGCAGCGCACGGGCGGCGAGCACCCAGGAGAAGTTCGGGCCGGCGGTCGCCGTGCCCCGGTAGGTGTGGATCCACTCCATCCACCTGCCCGGGTCGGCGAGGAAGTCCTGCGGGGCGCCGAGCACCAGGTCGACACCGTTCGCCATGCCCAACAGCAGCAGACCCACGAGCCCCATGTCGTGGTAGAGCGGCAGCCATGAGACGAGCACGTCGGCGTCGGTGAGGTTCGCCCGTTCGATCATCGCGTCGTGGTTCGCGCAGATGATCCGGTGCGGGATCATCACGCCCTTCGGTTCCGCCGTCGAACCCGACGTGAACTGCAGGATCGCGAGGTCGTCGGGCGCGACCTGCGGCCGCGCGTAGGCCGACGGGTCGCCGCCGAGCAGGTCCTGCAGGACGACGGTCGTCGGGTCCAAGGGGTCGGCCTCGACGAAGGGGGCGAGATCGGCGTCGATCACGAGGAGGTCGGTGTCGGCGTTGCGCACCCGGGAGCGGGTCTGCAACGTGAACTCCTCGAGCGACCCGAGCCGCATCGGCAGCGGCAGCACGACCAACGTCGCCCCCGCCAGCCACGTCGCCTGCATGAAGGTGACGAGCGCCCGTGACGTCGGGGCGAGGACCGAGAGGTGACTGCCTGCGACGATGCCCCGCGCCTGCAGGTTCGCGGCGACCGCCCGGGCCTCGTCGTGCAGTTCCGCCCACGACAACCGGTCGGGTGAACCACCGGTCATGAAGACGACGTCGCCCGATCCGGGTCGGGTCGCGGCGTGCTCGATGCGGTCGAGAAGGGTGTGCACGAGGGTCGGACCGCACAGCACGCCCGAGGGTTACCCCCGGTCGCTCCGGGTGGGGGCGCCCGTCTAGCGTTCGACCCCATGTCCGCCCCGTCCCCCGAGAACGCCACCTCCGGTCTGCCCGAACACCGGTACACGGCTCGCCTCGCCGAACAGATCGAGACTCGCTGGCAGGATCGCTGGGAGACCGAGGGCACCTTCGAGGCCCCGAACCCCTCGGGCCCGCTCGCCGGTCCGGGGGCGGCCGGCCGGCCGAAGCTGTACGTACTCGACATGTTCCCCTACCCCTCCGGGTCGGGTCTGCACGTCGGTCACCCGCTCGGCTACATCGGCACCGACGTGTACACCCGCTACAAGCGGATGAGCGGCTTCAACGTGCTCTACACGATGGGCTTCGACTCCTTCGGCCTGCCCGCCGAGCAGTACGCCGTGCAGACCGGCACCCACCCGCGCACCACCACCGAGGCGAACGTCGCGAACATGCGCCGCCAGCTCCGCCGGCTCGGCCTCGGTCACGACCCGCGCCGGTCGGTGTCGACCACCTACGTCGACTTCTACCGCTGGACCCAGTGGATCTTCCTGCAGATCTACAACGCGTTCTACGACGCCGAGCAGCGGCGCGCCCGTCCGATCACCGAGCTCGTCGCCGAGTTCGCCGCCGGGACGCGGCCGACACCGGACGGCCGAGCCTGGGCGGCGCTCAGCGCCGCGGAGCAGTACACCGTCGTCGACGACCACCGCCTCGCGTACCTCGCCGAGGCGCCGGTGAACTGGTGCCCCGGGCTCGGCACCGTCGTAGCGAACGAGGAGGTCACCGCCGACGGGCGCTCCGACCGTGGGAACTTCCCCGTGTTCCGCCGCACGATGCGCCAGTGGATGATGCGCATCACCGCGTACGCCGACCGCCTGCTCGACGACCTCGACCTGCTGGACTGGTCCGAGTCGATCAAGTTGATGCAACGCAACTGGATCGGTCGTTCCCGTGGCGCGCGAGTCGACTTCGCGTCCCCCGCCGGTCCGATCACCGTGTTCACGACCCGACCCGACACGCTGTTCGGGGCGACGTTCATGGTGCTCGCACCCGAGCACCCCCTCGTCGACGCGCTCGTACCCGACGCCTGGCCCGACGGCACGAAGGCGGCGTGGACGGGCGGTGCGGCGACCCCGGCGGATGCGGTGCGCGCCTACCAGCGCGCCGCCGCAGCGAAGAGCAACATCGCCCGTCAGGCCGCCGACCGGGACAAGACCGGCGTGTTCACCGGCAGCTTCGCCACCAACCCGGTGAACGGCACGCCCGTTCCCGTGTTCATCGCCGACTACGTCCTCACCGACTACGGCACCGGGGCGATCATGGCCGTGCCGGGCGAGGACCAGCGCGACTGGGACTTCGCCGCACAGTTCGACCTGCCCGTCGTCGAGACCATCGCCCGCCCCGAAGGCTGGGTCGGCGAGGCGTTCGAGGGTGACGGCGTGCACGTCAACTCGGGGTTCCTCGACGGCATGGGCAAGGACGAGGCGATCGACGCGATGATCTCCCGCCTCGAGGCCGACGGCACCGGCACCGGCACCATCAACTACAAGCTGCGCGACTGGTTGTTCTCCCGCCAGCGCTACTGGGGTGAACCCTTCCCGATCGTCTACGACGAGGACGGGATCGCCCACCCGCTCCCCGACGGCCTGCTGCCCGTCGAGCTGCCCGACACCGACCAGTTCTCCCCGCGCACCTTCGACCCCGACGACGAGTTCTCCGACCCCGAATCGCCGCTCGACCGGCTGGGTGACTGGGTGCACGTCACGCTCGACCTCGGCGACGGCCCGCGCCGCTATCGCCGTGACACGAACGTGATGCCGCAGTGGGCCGGGTCGTGCTGGTACGAGCTCCGCTACCTCGACCCGACGAACGACACGGCGATGGTCGACCGTGACGTCGAGCGCTACTGGATGGGCCCCGACCCGACCCGACCCGGCCACCCCGGCGGTGCCGACCTGTACGTCGGCGGGGTCGAGCACGCCGTGCTGCACCTGCTCTACGCCCGGTTCTGGCACAAGGTGCTCTACGACCTCGGCCACGTGTCCTCCGTCGAGCCGTTCCACCGGCTCTTCAACCAGGGCTACATCCTCGCGGCGGCGTACACCGACGAACGCGGCGTCTACGTCGACGCGGCGGCGGTCGAGGAACGCGACGGCGCGTACTTCTTCGAGGGGCGCCCGGTCACCCGTGAGTACGGGAAGATGGGCAAGTCCCTGCGCAACGCCGTCACCCCCGACGAGATGTACGACGCCTACGGCGCGGACACGCTCCGGATCTACGAGATGTCGATGGGACCGATGGACGCGTCACGGCCGTGGGAGACCCGCGCCGTGCCGGGGGCGTACCGGCTCCTGCAGCGGATCTGGCGGAACATCGTCGACGAGGACACCGGCGCAATCACCGTGGTCGACACGTCTGCTGACGCCGCGACCCGTCGCCTGCTGCACCGCACGATCGATGCGGTCCGCACCGAGTTCGAACACCTGCGGTTCAACACGGCGATCGCCCGCATCACCGAGCTCAACAACCACCTCACCGGCATCGCCGCGGCCGGCGGATTGCCGCGCGCCGTGGCAGAGCCGCTCGTGCTCCTGCTCGCCCCGCTCGCCCCGCACCTCGCCGAGGAGCTCTGGGCGCGGCTCGGCCACGACGCGAGCCTGGCGCACGAGGCGTTCCCGACCGCCGACCCCGCCGAGCTCGTCGAGGACGAGGTCGAGGTCGCCGTGCAGGTCTCGGGCAAGGTCCGTGCCAGGATCACCGTTCCCGCCGACGCGAATGCCGCCGCCCTCGAGGCCGCGGCCCGTGCCGACGAACGGATCGCGGAACTGCTCGCTGCCGCCACGGTCCGCAAAGTGATCGCGGTGCCGGGCAAGCTCGTCAACTTCGTCGTGGGCTGAGCGGCCGCCGCGGCTACCGTCCGGGCATGCCTGCCGCAGACGACCTGCCCCTCGCTGGGATCCGTGTCCTCGAGCTGACGAGCTGGATGGCCGCCCCGTCCGCGGGGGCGATCCTCGCCGACCTCGGCGCCGACGTCGTGAAGCTCGAGCCGCTGCGCGGCGACCCGATGCGGGGCATGTCCCGCCAGCCGAAGCGCGAGGAGGGCGAACCCGAGCGCGACGAGCCGTTCCACGTCGACAACCGGGGCAAGCGGTCGATCACCGTGGCGATCGACCAGCCCGACGGCGCAGCCCTCGTCCGACGGCTCGTCGCCGACCGCGACGTGTTCCTCACGAACCTGCTGCCCCGTCGGCAGGAGCGCTACGGCCTCGACCCCGACAGCCTGTTCGCCGTCCGGCCCCAGCTCGTGCACGCCACGTTGTCCGGCTACGGCCGCAGCGGGCCGGAGGCGGGGCGTCCGGGCTACGACGTGACCGCGTTCTTCGGCCGAGGCGGGATCTCCGACTCGAGCATCGAACCGGGCGGACCGCTCCCCGCACCCCGGCCGGCACAGGGCGACCACACCACCGGCCTTGCGCTCGTCGCCGGGATCCTCGCAGCGTTGCGACGCGCCGAACGGACGGGTGAGGGACAGGCGGTCGACGCGAGCCTGTTCGGCACCGCCGTGTGGACGATGGCGACCGACTACGCGGCAGCGGTGATCGACCACCGGAACCCCTCCAAGCGGGATCGGCGCCACCTGATCACCCCGCTCGCAAACCGGTTCCGGTGCGCGGACGACCGTTGGGTGGTCGTGAACATGCCCGAGCAGCACTGGTGGCCGGTGTTCTGCAAGGCCGTCGGGCTCGAATCCCTCCTCGACGACGAACGCCTGCAGACGACCAAGGGCCGGTTCGACAACATGCCCGAACTGATCGACACGATCGATGCGGTCATGGCGACCCGCCCGCTCGCCGAGTGGGCGCGCATCTTCGACGACGTCGGCATGATCTGGGGCCCAGCGAACACGCTCGCCGACGTGGTCGCCGACCCGCAGGCGCACGCGGAGCGACTGTTCCCCGAGATCACCATGGCCGACGGAACGACGTTCCCGACGGTCGCGATCCCCTTCAAGATCCGGGGCGCGGCGATCGGCCCGCAGGGGCCGGCACCTGAGCTCGGAGCCCACACGGCCGAGGTGCTCGGCGACGCAGGGGTCACGGCCGCCGAACTCGACGATCTGCGGAGCCGGGGAGTGATCGGCTGACGCTGGGCTAGGGTCCGGCCATGAGCGACCTGGCCATCTACGACAAGTACCAGCACCTGCTCTTCGAGCGGCGTGGCAACGGCATCCTCTGGATTACGATCAATCGTCCCGAGCACTTCAACGCGACCGACAAGGTGCTCCACTGGGAACTGTCGAAGGTCTGGCTCGAGGTCGGCGAGGACCCGCTCACCCGCGTCGCCGTGATCACGGGCGCGGGCCGGGCGTTCTCAGCCGGTGGCGACTTCGGGATGATCGACGAGCAGCACAACAACTTCCGGCGCGTCAGCGAGATCGCAAAGGAAGCCGCCGACGTCGTCTACAACATCATCGACTGCCCCAAGCCGGTGATCTCGGCGATCAACGGGGTGGCGGTCGGTGCGGGGCTCGCCACTGCGCTGATGGCCGACATCTCGATCATGGCGCACGAGGCCCGCATCACCGACGGGCACACCCGTCTCGGTGTCGCTGCGGGTGACCACGCCGTGATCCTGTGGCCGCTGCTGACCAGCATGGCGAAGGCGAAGTACTACCTGATGACGTGCGACTTCATCGACGGCGTCGAGGCGGAACGCATCGGGCTCGTGTCGCGCTCGGTTCCGCTCGCCGACCTCGAGGCCACCGCGATGGAGGTCGCGACGAAGTTGGCGACGGGCGCCCAGTCGGCGATCCGTTGGACGAAGCGAAGTCTCAACCTGTGGCTCAAGCAGTCGACGCCTGCGTTCGAGGCATCGCTTGCGTATGAGATGCTCGGCTTCTTCTCCGACGACTGCCGCGAAGGGCTCGACGCCCTGCAGGAGAAGCGGGACCCGGACTACCCCTCGGCGCGGGACTGACCCGACCGGCCCGCGGCCCTCACGACGCCGAGGGCGACGAATCGAGGAACGGTTCGTAGACCTCGGCCACGTCGCAACGCAGCGCCGACCGGGCCGTCATTGCCGGAACCGTGGCGCTGAGCGCCACCGATGCGGTCCCGCGCGCGGGAACGTCCACGGACCCCCGATCCGAAGCGGCCTCGGAACCGGCGACGATGAACGCGCCCTCGACCACGAAGGTCTGCTCGAACGCCGTACGGTTCCGCAGGGTGACGGTCATCTCGACGAGTCCGTCGGACGACAGGTCGCAGGTGTCCACCGTCGTGCTGTACGTGCCGAGGTCGGCGACATCGCCGACGGGCACGTCGAGGTTCTCGGCGAGGCCGATGATCGCAGCGACGAACGCGATCGTGCCGAAAACCCACACCGCGGCACCGACCACCACGCTCGACAACCCGAGGATCCACCCGGCGCGGGCCTTGCCGAGGCCGACGCCGCCGATCTTCTTCGCCGTGCCGGCGGCCACGAGTCCGAGGATGAACGCCATGATCCCGGGGAGGAACATCCACTGGCAGAGCACCAGGGAGACGATCCCGAGCACCAGCGCCGCGGTGGCGAGCCCGTTGGAAGGGGACGGAACCGGTCCGCGGTACCCGCCGGAGGTGCCGTACCCGCCGGGGGTCGCCGGGGTGAGCCAGGGCTGGGCGGGTTGGGGAGCCTGCGGCTGCGGCGGCCGGTACGGGTCTCCGGGAGGCGGTGCATCGACCATACGCGGAGGCTATCCGGCGTTTGCCGGGCCCCGACGGCAGGCTGCTATCGTGAGCGAGCCTCGGGGCTATAGCTCAGGTGGAAGAGCGCTTGCATGGCATGCAAGAGGTCGAGGGTTCAAGTCCCTCTAGCTCCACGTCGATGGAACGGCCCGGCCAGCTGGCCGGGCCGTTTCGCGTCACCGACCCGCGCGACGCACCGGTCCGAGTGGACGGAGCCGAACCCCGACGAGGCCGATGAGGCACGTGAGGACCAACGACGGGACGTGGAGCAGCTCGGAACTCGCGAGACCGACCCCCGGCTCATCGAAGACCCCGGCGACCGCCTGCGCGACGATCGCCGCCGAGGCGAACGCGAAGCACGGCAGCGACCACCTCGGGCGCCAGGCCACGAGGCACCCGCCGACGCTGACGACAAGCCCGAGCGCGCCGTCACGGGTCAGGTGCGCTGCGGTCGAACCCTCGAGCAGCCCGAGCGGGTCCGCGCCGACCAGCCACGGCAACGCGACGACCGACTGCGCGACTGCGAGCACGGCGACCGTGAACCTCAACCAGCGAGGCGGCCCCGGGAGCGCGTCACCGAGTCGCGCGAGCAGGTCCTCGGCGTCGTCCCTGCTCCTCGGCAGGCCGACCACCGGAGCGAGGCCGTCCTCGGCGTCGTCGTCCCGGTCGTGGCCCTGCCCGCTCATGCCGATCGCGCGTCGCCTGCGTCGAGCGCCTCGGCGAATGCCGCCCGGGCCCGGTGGAGCCGGGAGCGAACGGTCCCGACCGGCAGATCCAACACCGCGGCGGCGGTCTCGTAGTCGTAGCCGAGCACGCCGCACATGACGAGCACCTCGCGGTGGTCGCGCTGGAGCGTGGCCAGCACGGCGAACGTCTCCCCGGAGGCGTCGGGATGCTCCACCAGCGCGGGCGACCTCGTCGCGAGCCCGGCGCCCCGGCGTTCACGACGTTCGAGATCGATCACGCACCGGCGACAGATGCGGATCAGCCAACCTTCGAAGCTGCCCTCCCCCCGGAAGGAGTCGAGGTGCCGCCAGGCTCGAAGGAACGTCTCCTGGACGGCGTCCTCGGCGACCGTCGAGGACGACGCGAGCGATGCCGCATACGTTCGGACGGCACGATGGTGCTGCCGCACCAGCTTCTCGAACCCTCGTTCCGGCACCGCTCCAGTCAAGCCGACGCCGACCGGTCAGGGCCACCACCGGGCATCGCCGGAACTTTTCGCGGGATCGGACCGTCTACCCGTCGTGCCCAGGGAACGCCGAACGGCAACGGTCGCCCGTCGCCTCGTGCTCACGCTCGCTGCACTGGTGGTGGTCGGCGGCGCCTCGGCCGATCCTGCTGGGGCCCATGCGGCGCTCGTGGGCAGCGAACCCGCCGACG
>VGBO01000018.1 GCA_016870475.1 Actinomycetota bacterium
GCCGGCGAAGAATTCGAAGGCCGCGGCGCCGGCGAAGGCCTCCAAGCCTGCTCCTGCTCCTGCCCCGGCTCCGAAGGCGAAAGCTGCTCCGGCCACCAGGGCGAAGGCTCCCAAGGTCTCGCCGGCTCCGAAGGCGGCGTCGTCACTGAAGTCGTTCGGCGCCAAGTTCCTCGGTCAGCAGCGTGCCGTCCTCGTCGAGGAACGCTCGCGGCACATGCAGTCGGCGGAGCGCTGGACCGCCGAGGCCGACTCGCTCATGAGCGAGCGTGAACCGGGCGACGTCCAGTTCGACGAGGAATCCGGCGAGGGCGACTCGCTCGCCGTCGAGCGCGATCGGGATCTCGCCCTGTCCGCACAGGCCCGGGCCCAGGTGGAGCAGATCGACGCGGCGGTCGCTCGCCTCGACGCCGACGCCTACGGAATCTGCGTCGCCTGTGGTCAGGTGATCGTTCGGGAACGCCTCGAGGCGATCCCGTGGGCGGCGGAGTGCGTGACCTGCAAGGCCGGCTCGATCTACTCCTGACCCTTCGGCGTCGGAGACCGCTGCGTCGGTCCCGGGGATAGCATCCGACCGTGCGGCAGCTCCAGGTCATCGGCGGCGGGAAGATGGGCGAGGCCCTCCTCGGCGGGCTCCTCGAGTCCGGGTGGACCGACGCGGCCGGGCTGCGGGTCGTCGAGCCCGTGGCGGCGCGTCGAGCGGAACTCCTCGACCGGTTCCCGGGCGTGGAGGTCACCACCGACCTCGCTGCGGGCGCCGACCACCTGATCGCGGTCAAGCCCGGTGAGGTCGCCGGCGTGTGCCGTGCGCTCGCCGAACTCGGGGGTGTGCGGCGGGTCCTGTCGGTCGCCGCCGGCGTGCCGACGGCGCGCCTCGAGGAGGCCCTCGGTACCGGGGTCGCTGTCGTGCGAGCGATGCCGAACACCCCGGCCCTCATCGGAATGGGCGCCGCGGCGATCGCCGCTGGGACAGCCGCCACCGCGGAGGACCTCGACTGGGCCGAGTCGGTGCTCACGGCCGTCGGGGTCGTCGCCCGGGTCGAGGAGTCCCAGATCGACGCCGTCACCGGTCTGTCCGGCTCGGGTCCCGCCTACGTCTTCCTCGTGGCCGAGGCGATGATCGAGGCCGGCGTCCTCGTCGGGCTCAGTCGCCCGGTCGCCGAACGTCTCGCGGTCCAGACCCTCGTCGGTTCGGCGGCACTGCTGCAGAGCGGCGATCGCTCCGCGGCCGACCGACGGGCCGACGTCACCTCGCCGGGCGGCACGACCGCCGCCGGGTTGCAGGTGCTCGAGCGTGCAGCGGTCCGTGCTGCCTTCCTCGACGCCGTGGCCGCGGCGACCGCACGGTCCGCCGAGCTCGGGCGCTGAGCCGTCGATGTCGCGCTACGACACGGTCACCTTCTTGTCGGACTACGGCCGGGTCGACGAGTTCGTCGGCGTGGTGCACTCCGTCATCCGTTCGATCGCCCCACATGCGGGAATCATCGACCTGACCCACGACGTCGCCCCCTACGACGTGCGTGCGGCCGGGCTCGTACTCGCCCGGTCGGCGCAGTACCTCTGCCCCGGTGTCGTCCTCGCCGTCGTGGACCCGGGCGTGGGCACCGACCGCCGACCGATCGCCGTCGAGGTCGGTGGCGGCCAGTCGGTGCTCGTCGGCCCCGACAACGGTGTGCTCGCGCCGGCGGTCGCAATGGTCGGTGGCGCCTCCCGGGCCGTGGTACTCGACGACGAGCAGTTCCACCTCCCCTCACCGGGCCCGACGTTCGCCGGGCGTGACGTGTTCGCGCCGGTCGTGGGCAACCTCTGCGCCGGGACACCGTTCGAGGCGCTCGGGACGGCGATCGATCCGCTGAGCCTCCGACCCGCGCTCATGAACCTGAGCCGCATCGAGGGAGACGGGGTCGAGGGTGAGGTGCTGTGGGAGGACCGGTACGGCAACCTGCAGCTCAACATCGACCCGGACGACGTCGAGGCGTACGGCGAACGGATCACGGTGCGTCTCGGCGACCGGATCCGCATGGCCCGCCGGGTTCGCACCTACGCCGAGATCCGCACCGGCGAGCTCGGTCTGGTCGTGGACAGCTACGGCATGCTCGCGCTCGTCGCCGACCGGGCTTCCGCGGCCGGCGAGCTGCGGATCGGTGCGGGCGACCCGGTGCGGCTCGAATCGGCACCGGACGACAACGGCGCGGACGGGGTGACGGTCGCCGTCGAGCTCGGCACCAGGAGGCAACCATGAGACCGGCCACCACGATCGCCGTCGCCGTCCTGCTCGGGATCATCCTCCTCGCGACGATGGCCCAGTTCGTCTTCCTCGTGCGCTGATCACCCTCCTCCCGGCGCCGCGACGGCCCTGCGCGACGTGACGCGAGGCACATCCTCCCGGTCGCGACCCCGGCCGACCGGTCGGTACGATGAGGTCTTCATGGACCGCATCCCCCGGCGCATCCCTGCGGCAACCGTCGCCCGCCTGCCGGAGTACCTGCGCATCCTCGTCGGCCTCGCGAGCGATCGGATCTCCACCGTGTCCTCCGACCGCCTCGCCGAGCTCGCCGGCGTCAACGGCGCGAAGGTGCGCAAGGACCTGTCCTACCTCGGCACCTACGGCACGCGGGGCGTCGGCTACGACGTCGACTACCTCCTGTTCCAGATGCGGGAGGCACTCGGCCTCACCCAGGACTGGCCCGTCGTCGTGGTGGGGGCAGGCAACCTCGGACGGGCACTCGCCAACTACGGAGGGTTCGGAGAGCGCGGGTTCCCGGTCGCGGCGATCGTCGACAGTGACCCGACGAAGGTCGGCACCGAGATCGGCGGCACGATCGTGCAGCCGGTATCCGACCTCGCCGGCATCGTGGCCACGCACCGGCACGTCATCGGCGTCATCGCCACACCGGGCCACGTCGCCCAGGAAGTAGCGGACGCGCTCGTGGTCGCGGGCGTGCAGGCGATCCTGAACTTCGCGCCCGCGCTCGTCTCGGTCCCGCCGAACGTGTCGCTCCGAAAGGTCGACCTCGCGCTCGAGCTCCAGGTCCTCAGCTTCTACCAATCCCACCGCGAGACACGGGCCGTCGGGTGACCCGCCGTCGAGGCGTTCCGGCGACGGGACGTGACTGGCCGTCGTGCACTCGACTGGGGCATGCTCGGAGCCGCTTCCCGGTTGCGGGTCGTGCGCCCGTCCGTCCGCACCGGACCGGGTGAGGAGTCCCCACCGTGCCCGTCGTCGCCATCGGCCTGAACCATCGGAGTGCACCGCTCGACCTGCTCGAGCGGGTCGCCGTGTCGGCCGACCGCGTCCCGAAGCTGCTCGCCGATCTCTGCGACGGCGAGGTCGTGAGCGGGGCGGTCGTCGTGGCGACCTGCCACCGGCTCGAGTGCTACCTCGACGCCGAGCGGTTCCACGACACCCTCCACCACGTCCGGGACACGCTCGCCGTGCACACCGACACCGGGTCGACGTTGCTCGCGGACCACCTCGTCGCGTACTTCGACGGCGAGGCGATCGATCACCTCTTCACGGTCAGCGCCGGCCTCGACTCCGCCGTGCTCGGCGAGCACGAGATCCTCGGCCAGGTGCGTGTCTCCTGGGAACGGTCGCAGGCGGAGGGCGTCGTCACGCCGGCGTTGAGCCTGCTCTTCCGTCGAGCGGTCGAGGTCGGTAAGCGGGTCCGCACCGAGACGGGCCTTGCCCGTGGGACGGCCTCGATCTCCCATGCTGCGGTCGAGCTCGCCGCCGAGTCCGTCGGTGATCTCGTCGGCCGACGCGTGCTCGTGCTCGGAGCCGGCGACATGGGGTCGGGGATTGCCACGGCCTCGGTCGGTGCGGAAGCCGGCAGCGTGGTCGTGATGAACCGCTCGGCCGAACGGGCCGAACGTCTCTGCGCCGAACTCGGCCCCCGTGCCGTTCCGGCGCCATGGGATGCACTCGACCGTGAGCTCGTCGCCGCCGACGTGGTCATCTGCTCGACCGGGGCGACCGAACCGGTGCTCGAGCGATCCCGATTCGAGACGTTGCTGCCGCGTCGTGCGGGTCGTCCGCTCGTCGTCGTCGACGTGGCCATGCCGCGAGACGTCGACCCGGCCGTGCGCGGCATGGACGGGGTCGTCGTCGCCGACCTCGACGACCTGCGGGCGCGCGCCGAGCGTGGTCTCGATGAGCGGCGACATGCCGTCGTCGCCGCCCAGGCGATCGTGTCCTCGGCGGTCACCCGCTACGCCGACGAACGGGCCGCACGGCTGGCGGATCCGGTGATCACTGCGCTGCGGGGTGCAGCGGAAGACCTCCGCCGGAGCGAGCTCGAACGGTACGAGGCCCGCCTGGCGCACCTCTCGGCCGGCGACCGTGACGCCGTCGACGCGCTCACCCGGACCCTGCTCGCCAAGCTGCTCCACGGCCCGACGGTCGCGCTGCGTGACGCAGCGGGCGGATCCCGGGGGAACCGTCTCGCCGACGCCGTGAGCGAGCTCTTCGGCCTCGAGTCCTGAGCGGCGCCGTCAGGGATGGCACTCCGCATCGCCACCCGGTCGAGCGCGCAGGCGCTCGCCCAGACGGGCTGGGTCGCTGATCGCCTCCGAGCCGCGCACCCCGGCCTCGAGGTCGCCCTCGTCCCCACCGAGACGACCGGGGACCTCGACAGGTCGTCGCCGATCTGGGAGCTCGGTGGTAAGGGCGTGTTCGCGAAGGAGGTACAGGTCGCCGTGCTGTCCGGCGCAGCGGATCTGGCCGTCCACTCGGGCAAGGATCTCCCCTCGTCCACGCCGGAGGGGTTGACCGTCGCCGCGGTCCCGACCCGCCGTGACCCCCGTGACGCCCTCGTCGGTTCCCGTCTCGCCGACCTTGCGCCGGGGGCCCGGGTGGCGACCGGGTCGATCCGACGGCGCGCCCAGCTCGCAGCGCTGCGCCCCGATCTCACCTTCGCCGGTCTGCGGGGCAACATCGCCACCCGTCTCGAGCGGGCGGCGGAGCACGACGCGATCGTGATCGCCGTCGCGGCGCTGCAGTGGCTCGACCTCACCGAACGCATCGCCGAGGTGCTCGAACCGGACCGGATGCTGCCCCAGGTCGCGCAGGGGACCCTCGCCGTTGAGTGCCGGTCGGACGATTCGTCGACGGCGGCACTGCTCGCGCCGCTCGAGGACGCGGTTGCTCGGCGCTGCTTCGAGGCGGAACGGTCGTTCCTCCGGACCCTCGGCGGCGACTGCTCCCTCCCCGCGGGGGTGTTCGCCGTCCCGCTCGAGGACGGCCGAGGGGTGTCGCTCGAGGCCGTGGTCGCCGCCGTCGACGGCACGACCGTGCTCCGGCATCGTGTGGTCGGAGCACCCGTCGACGCCGGTCGGGCGGCTGCCGAGTACCTCCTCGCTTCCGGCGGCGCGGCACTGTTGGGTCGGTGAGGGCAGCGTGGCATCGGCGACCCGACCACTCGAGGGGCGTCGGATCGTCGTGACCCGACCGGCATCGCAGGCGGCCGAGCTCGCCGAACCGCTCCGGGCGCTCGGGGCGGAGGTGGTCCTCCTGCCGACGATCGAGATCGTCCCACCGCTCGACGGGGGAGCAGCGCTCGATGCGGCGCTCGCCCACCTCGCCGACTACCGGTGGCTGGTCGTCACCTCGGTGAACGGTGCGGACGCCGTGCTCGCCCGGCGACCCGACCGCCCCTCCGGGTTGGGGGTCGCGGCGATCGGCCCGGCGACCGCCGAGCGGATGCGGCGCGGCGGCTGGGCGGTCGATCTCGTACCCGACGCCTACGTCGCGGAGGCGCTCCTCGACGCGCTCGGGCACCCTGGAGCCGTGGGTGACGCGGTGCTCGTCGCCCGGGCTGCCGTCGCCCGTGACGTGCTCCCCGTGGGCCTGCGGGAGCGGGGTTGGGTGGTGGAGGTCGTCGACGCCTACCGCACGGTCGACACGACCGTCGATGCCGATGCGGTCCGGCGTGCCGCAGGGGCGGACACCGTCACGTTCACGTCACCCTCGACCGTCGAACGGTTCGTGCGGCTCGTCGGTGCCGCCGACGTGCCGCCGCTGGTTGCCTGCATCGGACCGGTGACGGCGGACGCCGCCCGGGCGGCCGGGCTGACGGTCTCCGTCGAGGCATCGACGTACACGGTCGCCGGCCTCGTCGCTGCGCTCGTCGCAAGGTCGTGACCGCCGGCACCGCGGGATAACGTCCCTGCGTGGCCTTCCCGCAGCGTCGTCTCCGTCGTCTCCGTCGTACTTCTACGCTCCGCCGCATGGTCGCGGAGACCGCACTCACCGTCGACGACCTCGTCGCCCCGTTGTTCGTGCGGGAGGGGATCGACACGCCCCAGCCGATCGCCTCGCTGCCGGGTGTCGTGCAGCACACCCGCGCGTCGCTGCGGCGCGAGGTCGCCGAGCTCCGGGCGCTCGGTGTGCCGGCGATCATCCTGTTCGGCGTGCCGGAGCGGAAGGATCCCCAGGGTTCCGGCGCATGGGACCCCGACGGGATCGTGCAGGTGGCGCTCGCCGACCTGCGGGACGACGTCGGCGACGACGTGGTCCTCATGACCGACCTCTGTCTCGACGAGTACACGTCGCACGGGCACTGCGGCGTGCTCGACGACGACGGTCAGCCCGACAACGACGCGACCCTCGAGCTGTACGCGCAGGTGGCGCTCGCGCAGGCCGAGGCCGGCGCCGACATCGTCGCCCCGTCCGGGATGATGGACGGCCAGGTGCTCGCCATCCGCGAGGCGCTCGACGAAGAAGGTTGGTCCGACGTGGCGATCCTCGCCTATGCGGCGAAGTACGCGTCGGCGCTCTACGGGCCCTTCCGCGACGCGGTCGACGTCACCATCGTCGGCGGCGGTGACCGCAAAGGGTACCAGCAGGACTACCGGAACGCGCGTGAGGCGCTCGAGGAGATCCGGTTCGACCTCGACGAGGGCGCCGACATGCTCATGGTGAAGCCGGCGGTCACCTACCTCGACGTGATCACCCGTGCCCGCGCCCTCGTCGACGTGCCGATCGCCGCGTACCACGTGTCCGGCGAGTACGCGATGGTGAAGGCTGCCGCCGAGCGCGGTTGGATCGACGGTCCCGCCGTCGCTCTCGAACAGCTCACCGCGGTGAAGCGGGCCGGCGCCGACCTCGTGCTCACCTACTTCGCGCGTGAGCTCGCCGAACTGTTCGCCGACTGACCGGCGGATAGTGTCGACCGGGTGACCACCACCAACGAGGCCTGGTTCGAACGCGCTCGACGCTCCATCCCGGGCGGGGTCAACTCGCCGGTCCGGTCGTTCCGGTCGGTCGGCGGCACGCCGTACTTCGTCGAACGGGCGAACGGCGCCTACGTGTGGGACGTCGAGGGACGCCGGTACGTCGACTACGTGCAGAGCTACGGAGCGTCGATCCACGGTCACGCGCACCCGCCGGTGATCGAGGCGATCCGTTCCGCAGCGCTCGAGGGCACCACCTACGGGGCGCCGACGCCGCGCGAGGTCCTGCTCGCCGAGGAGATCGCGTCACGGGTCCCCGGTGTCGAACAGGTCCGCCTCGTCTCCTCCGGTACGGAGGCCGCGATGTCGGCGATCAGGCTCGCGCGCGGGGCGACGGGTCGACGCAAGGTCGTGAAGTTCGCCGGCCACTACCACGGACACTCGGACACCCTGCTCGCCGCCGGTGGAAGTGGCGTGGCGAACCAGGGGCTGTCCGGGTCGGCCGGCGTTCCCGACGGCGCGGTCGCCGACACGGTCGTGGTCCCCTTCGACGCCGTCCCCCGTCTCGACGACGACGTGGCCGTCCTCGCCGTCGAGCCGGTCGCCGCGAACATGGGGCTCGTCGAACCGCCGCCGGGTTTCCTCGCAGCGTTGCGCGCCGAGTGCGACCGGGTCGGGGCGCTGCTGCTCTTCGACGAGGTCATCACCGGGTTCCGTCTCGCGAGAGGCGGTGCCGAGGAGTGGTCCGGGGTGCGACCCGATGTGTGGTGCTTCGGCAAGGTGATCGGCGGCGGACTCCCGATGGGGGCGTTCGCCGGTTCGACCGAGGTGATGGCGAACCTCGCCCCGCTCGGGCCGGTGTACCAGGCGGGAACCCTGTCCGGGAACCCTGTCGCCACGGCGGCGGGGCTCGCTGCGCTCGCCCAGCTCGACGCCGCCGCCTACGACGAGCTCGTCCGGATAGCGACGCGTCTCCAAGCCGGACTCACCGCGGCGATCACCGGCGCCGGCGTCGCTGCGCAGGTGCCGCGCACCGGACCGCTCGTCGGTCTGTTCTTCGCCGACGAGCCGATCCGAACCTTCGACGATGCGCGTGCCGCCGCTGACAACGGCCGGTACGCCGTGTTCTTCCACGGGATGCTGCGTCGCGGGTTCGCGTTCGCGCCCGGTCCCTACGAGGTGGTGTTCCCGAGTCTCGCCCACACCGACACCGACATCGACGCGACGATCGAGGCCGCTGCAGAGGCCGCCGCCGAGGTCGCCGCGGCGATCTGACCGGGCAGGCGGTCGCTTCCGGCGAGGGAGTACGGTGCGGGGGTCTGCAGCCATGAGGGCCGCACCGTCGTCGGGGGAAGGACCAGCGCGATGAAGGCAGCCGTACTCAACCGCATTCCGGGTGAGCTCGAGATCGAGGACGTGTCGATCGACAAGCCCGCGGCCAACGAGGTTCTCGTGCGGACCGTCGGGTCCGGGCTCTGCCACTCCGATCTCCACTTCATGGAGGGTCACTGGCAGACGAAGCTCCCCGCGGTCATGGGCCACGAGGGTGCCGGGATCGTCGAGGCCGTCGGCGAGAACGTCCACTACGTGAAGCCCGGCGACCACGTGATCACGTGCCTGTCGGTGTTCTGCGGCCAGTGCCGGTACTGCCTCGCCGGCCACCTCTCGCTGTGTAACAACCCGGCGCCGACGTCCCGCCCGCGGGGTTCGGCACCTCGAACCACCAACGCGAAGGGTGAGGGGCTCGCCCAGTTCGCCCGCCTCGGCGCGTTCGCCGAGATGATGCTCGTGCACGAGAACGCGGTCGTGAAGATCCGTGAGGAGATGCCGCTCGACCGGGCGTCGCTCATCGGTTGCGGCGTGACGACCGGTCTCGGTGCGGTCTTCCGCACGGCGCAGGTGCAGGCAGGTTCCGAGGTCGTCGTGATCGGCGCCGGCGGTATCGGCCTCTCGGCGCTGCAGGGCGCCCGCATCGCCGGGGCGTCGAAAGTCATCGCCGTCGACGTCGAGGACGCCAAGCTCGACGTCGCCCGGCAGATGGGTGCGACGCACGTCGTCAACGGTGCGAAGGAGGACGCGGTCGCCGCGGTCAAGGAGATCACCTCCGGCGGTGTTGACTACTCCTTCGAGGCGATCGGTCTCAAGCAGACGGTCGAGCAGGCCTGGGCGATGCTGCGCCCGCGCGGCACGGCCACGGTCATCGGCATGGTCCCCTTCGGCACGAAGATCGAGATCCCCGGCCATGAGATCTTCATGGAGGAGAAGATGTTGCGCGGCTCGATGATGGGGTCGAACCAGTTCCGCCTCGACATGCCGCGCTTCGTCGACCTGTACCTCGACGGCAAGCTGATGCTCGACGAGATGGTCTCGCACCGGATCAAGCTCGAGGACATCAACCACGGCTACGACCTCATGCGTCGCCGTGAGGCCACCCGTACGGTCATCACCTTCGACTGAGGTCGTCCACCGACCTCGGGGAGAACGACCGAGGGGGCGTCCGGTCTGGCCGACGGCCTATTCGGCCGGGATCTCGATGCCGTTCTCGGCGGCGATCTCCTCGAGGATCATGTCGACGTCCTCGGCCGTCCAGCTGAACTCGGGGAACTCCTCGGGGAGCGCCCGCAGCTCGGCCCAGGCCTCGGCGTCGTCCTCGAGCGGGAGGCCGGAGAGCGTGTAGCGGGTGTGCAGGACGTCTTCGACGATCTCCTTCAGGGAGAGCGTCTTGCCGTACCCGGGCATGCCGCCCTTGGAGACCGCACCGTTGGTCTCGAACAGCGCCTTGCCGCGGGGATCGGCCGAACCGAGCGCTATCCAGCGCACCTGGTCGACCGGGTTCGGGTACCGCTCGGCCAGCCGACCGCCGCTGAGCTGCGGTCCGACACCGCCACCGCCGGACGCCCCGTGACAGCCGCTGCACCCGGCGGCGCCGGCGTACACGCCGGCCCCGGCCTCGAGCAGCGTCGGGTTCGTCGACTTCGGCGCCTCGAGCGTTCCGGCATAGAGGAACGCCCAGATCGGCAGGAACGCCACGACCGGCATCGCCCAGGCCGGGATCTTCTTGCGCCGCTGGTAGGCGACCTCGTAGGGGGCGGGAGGCTTGGGAGCGGCCTTCGGGCGTTCGACGCCGCCGCTCGGTGCGACCGGGCCCTTCGCCACGGCCACTCCGCCGCCACCACCGCCACCACCGGCCGCGGCCGCAGGTGCTGCGGCGCCGGTAGCTGCACCGCCGCCGTCGCCGCCGCTCACGGCGAGGCCCAGGGCCTGGCGGCGGCTGCGGGTGCGGTCGAGGAGGTGCTGGGGGATTTCGGTCACGGATGTCCTCCGCTCGGAACGACGGGACGCTCGAACGCTAGCTGGTCCGCAGGCGCCTCGGATGCGTTCTGCATTGTTCCAGCATCGGTGCCCCGGGCACCAAAACGGCGACCGTGTGTGAGTCCGCGGGTCGCCGCGGCTAGTGTCCTCGTCGTTCTTCGTCGCGCCACCCGGCGCACTGTCCTCGGGAGGAATCGGACCTCGTGGCCGCCCTCGTCAGCTCGATCGTGCTCGGCGTCGTCGTTCTCGGCGTTCCGTTCGGGTACTTCTACAAGAAGCGCCCGGTCGGGGCACCACTCTCCTGGGGCCAGGCCATGGTCGCGGCGACGTGGGCGTTCTTCCTCATGTTCTGGTTCTACGGGGTCGTGCCGCACCAGTGGTTGCTGCTCGCGGACAACGAGTGGGCATGGCGTCCCGACCGAGCGTGGAACGGTCCGGCGGACATCCTCACGAAGCTGCCCTTCGACATGAACTACCTGATCGCCCGAGACCTGATCGCCGTGGTCATCTACCTCGTGATCATCGGCGCCAACGTCGCCCTGTTCTCGAAGTGGCAGGCCCGTGGTAAGGACAAGCCCTCCACCGACGTGGTGCGGTCGAGCTACGGCCGCCCGCTCGTCAAGGGCTGAGAACCGGACACCGAGGATCGGAGGAGGACCGACGCCATGGCTCGTACCGACGCCAATCCGCCGCTTCCCGAGTTCCGCAACGACTACGTCCTGTACGAAGTCGATGCACAGTGGCTCAGCGCTGCGGTGAAGCCCAAGCAGTTCATCCACATCGACCAGTCCGAGTGCATCATGTGCGAGGGCTGCGTCGACATCTGTCCGTGGAAGTGCATCCACATGGTGCAGCCCTCCGCGGTCACCGAGGCCTACGACGTGGAGCTCCCCGGGTCCGACCCGGCGGACAGCGTCATCTTCGTGATCGACGACGACGTGTGCACCCGGTGTGCGCTCTGCGTCGACCGCTGCCCGACGTGTGTGATCATCCTCGGCAAGTTCGCCGACCCCGGTGAGGAGGGTGAGCTCCACACCCGGATGAACACCCACGGTTACGCCTACGGCATGCGCCTGGGCTGATCCACCCGCAAGGAAACAGGCAACAACCTCATGAGTTCGCCATTCCGGTGCGGACTTACGTAATGTCAGACCGGGTCGTCCGAACGGGCGGGCCCGGCGGTCGATGAGCTAGGGAGACGCATCGGTGGCGAAGACGGCACCACGCCGATCGGAACAGCTGTCCGACAAGGTCGGCGAACTCACGAGCAAGCTGCAGGACAGCCAGGCCTGGAACTCGATCTTCCGTCCGGGCTCGATCTTCCGGAAGGGCTACACGGACAGCCCCCGGAACCGGTCCTACGTGATCATGAACAGCGTGCTCTACCACCTCCACCCGGTGAAGGTGAAGCGCCACGCGGTCAAGGTGAGCTACACGCTCTGCCTCGGTGGTCTGTCGTTCTTCCTGTTCATCCTGGAGACCGTGACGGGCATCTTCCTGATGTTCTTCTATCGGCCGACGGCGGCGCAGGCGTGGGACGACATCTACACCCTGCAGACCGCGGTGGCGTTCGGGCTCCTCGTACGGAACATGCATCGATGGGGAGCGCACCTCATGGTGCTCTCGGTGTTCCTGCACATGGCCCGCGTCTTCTACCACGGGGCCTACAAGCCGCCCCGGGAGTTCAACTGGGTCATCGGCGTGATGCTGCTCCAGCTCACCCTGCTGTTGTCCTTCACCGGGTACCTGCTGCCGTGGGATCAGCTCGCGCTCTGGGCGGTGACGGTGGGTACGAACATGATGGGCTACACGCCCGTGTTCGGCAGCCAGGTGAGGTTCGTGCTGCTCGGTGGGTTCGAGATCGGCAGCGACACCCTGCTGCGCTGGTACGTGCTGCACGTGCTGATGCTGCCGTTCGTGATCGTGATCTTCATGGCCGTCCACTTCTGGCGAGTCCGCAAGGACGGCGGGATCTCCGGACCGTTGTGATCGGGGGGTACAGCAGATGACAGAAATTCCCGAACATCTCCGCAACCGGGCGGCCGCCGCCCGGAAGAAGGCCGAGGGCAAGGCCGCGCCGTCGGGTGACGACGCTCCTGCGGCGGAGACCGCGGCGCCGCAGGCTGCCGCCGGTGGTGGCGGCGGCGACGACCGGATCCCGGCGCACCTGCTCGACCGGTCGCGGTCGGCGGCACAGAACGCCGGACTTGCGACGACCGGCGGGGGCGGTGCCGTGGCGACCGCCGTGGCCGACGCCCGTCCCGTGGCGAGCGGTCCGGGGGGTCACACCCAGCGCCTCCTCACGGTCGTGAAGTCCGGTTCGATCCAGGACGTCAAGCACCTGCCGCAGGACAAGGTGCACACCTGGCCGCACCTGCTCGTCGCCGAGTTCGTCGCCGCGTTGTTGATAACGGCGTTCACGTTCATCTTCTCGGTGTTCGTGAACGCTCCGCTGCTGACGCTCGCGAACCTGAACCAGACGCCGAACCCGTCCAAGGCCCCGTGGTACTTCCTCGGCCTGCAGGAACTGCTCACGATGTTCCACCCGATGGTCGCCGGCGTGACCATCCCGGGCATCGGCCTGGTCCTGCTGACGATGGCGCCCTACCTCGACAAGAACCCGTCGAACAAGCCCGAGGAACGCAAGTTCGCAGTGTCGACCATGACCCTGTTCATGATGTTCTGGGCCGTGCTCGTCATCATCGGGTCGTTCTTCCGAGGCCCCGGGTTCAACTTCGTCTACCCGTGGACCTCCGGTCTGTTCTTCGAGCTGTGATCCCGGACGACGAGACGCAACGGAGCGAGAGAGAGCATCGGTGAGCACCTACACGATCGTCGTGATCGGAGCCCTCGTCCTGGCGGCGTTGGCGGCGATCGTGCTTCTGGCAGCATCCCGTCGCCGTGACACCCGCGACGCCGTCGGCTACCTCAGCCGTGAGACCCGTCGCCGCGACAGCGGCAGCGTCTCCGAGGGAGCCGAGGAACTACGCGGCCGCGCCTACGAGCAGTCGGCGGTGCTCGCCCGTTCGGGTGGCGCCGACATCGTCCCGGCGCCGTCTGCCGCACCGGTCGCCTTCGTCCCGCCGGATCCGGAGACCCTCGGCGTCACCCGACGCCAGTTCCTCAACCGCAGCATCGTCGGCTTCATGGTGATGTCGCTGTCGGGTTTCGGCGCCGCGTGCATCGCGTTCCTCTGGCCGTCGACGAGTGGCGGCTTCGGTGCGCAGATCACCGTCGGTGCCGCCGAGGACGTCCGCCAGCGCATCCGTGCGAACAGCGGCTTCCTCTACGTCCCGGAAGGCCGAATGTGGGTGACCGAGTACCCGCAGACCGCCGTCGAGAAAGGCAAGTCAGCGTATTCCTCCGTCCTGCACCCGATGCTCGAGGCTGGTTTCGCCGCCCTGTGGCAGACCTGTCCGCACCTTGGGTGCCGGGTGCCGGAGTGCAAGACGTCACAGTGGTTCGAGTGCCCCTGCCACGGTTCGCAGTACGACCGGGTCGGTGAGAAGAAGGGCGGTCCCGCCCCGCGCGGCATGGACCGGTTCCCGGGAACTCTCGACGCACGAGGCAACCTCGTGGTGAACACGGGCCAGATCATCCAGGGTCCGCCGATCGGCACGAACACGACCGGTCAGGAAGCCGAAGGCCCGAACTGCATCGGTGGGGGACACTCGTGAGTGGAGTCATCGCGGCTGCGTTCACGACGCAGCGGATCATCGGCCTGGTGGTGGCGTGGGTCACGCTCATCGCCGTGGCGGTCTACGCCTTCGTCAACATCCGGAAGGCGAAGGCGGAGGTCGGCAACGAGGTCGACCTCGCGCCGAACCGGAAGCCCTACTACTCCGACGAGGTGCTCGAGGGACCCCGGCTCGACCGGTACCTCACCATGGCGCTCGTGCTCCTCGGGATCGTCGCGCTCGGGCTGCCGCTCTACTGGCTGGCCGAGCCGGGCCGTCAGTCCGGACAGGTGGACCGCTTCGAGGCAGTGTTCGCCAGCCGGGGCGAAGGTCTCTACAACGCGAACTGCTCGTCCTGCCACGGGCAGGGCGGCGGCGGCGGCGTCGCTGCCTACGTCCTGCAGGACCGGGAGGGCGACTTCATCGCGAACGTGAGTTGGAAGGCGCCCCAGCTCTCCACGGCACTGCTCCGGTTCGAGCGCGAGGAGATCCAGTACGTGCTCGACCACGGTCGGGCCTTCTCGCCCATGCAGCCGTGGTCGACCGTCGGCGGCGGCGCCATGAACACCCAGCAGATCAAGAACCTCGTCGACTACATGAACTCGGTGGCGCTGAGCACCGAGGAAGCGCAGGACGAGGTCCGCGCCGGGATCGTCGCACGGTTGACGAAGGAGCGTGAGCTCCTCGTTGAGGAATCGAAGAAGGCCGCTGTCGGCCCGGCCGTGCAGAAGGCCTTCGACGACAACGACAGCGACATCAAGGCGCTGATCGCGCTCGGCGAGGCGAGCACGGAGCGTGAGGCGAGCCTGCGGCTCGGCGAGCTGCTGTTCAGCCTTGACACCGGCTCCGGCGGGTACAGCTGCGCCCGGTGCCACACGGCAGGCTGGTCGTACGACCGGCCCGCAGAGACCGGCGGTGGTGCGTTCGGTCCCAAGCTGTGGAACGTCGACGACAAGTTCACCAACACCGAGCAGCTCGCGCGGTTCCTCGGCGAGGGCTGTGAGATGGGCAAGCTCTACGGTCGGCAGTCCCAGTGCAAGAGCGGTCAGATGCCCGGGTTCGGGAAGTTCTTCTCTGCCGAGCAGCTCGACGCAGTGGCTGCGTACGTGGAGACGCTCGATGGGATGCAGCAGTACTACCCGAGCGGTCAGCGGCCGGTCGGTACCACGGGGGGGTCGACGAAGTGACGTCGTTCATCGTCATCAACGGTCTCGACTTCAACCTCTTCATCCGGGGTCTGCTCGTCGTCCTCGTCGGGGTCGTCGTGCTCATGGGCTCGACCTATCTGATCCTCGCGACGAACAGTGGGTTCCGGACCGGCGGCATGCTGGCGCTCACCGGGTTCTTCGGCTGGATGACGATCATGGGGTTCATCTGGGTGCTCTACGGCATCGGGCTCCAAGGGCGTCTTCCCTCGTGGCACGTGTTCGAGATCAACCGTGGTGATCTCTCATCGGCACAGTTCCTCGAGGCACAGGAGCTCGCGGGTGGTCTCGAGGAGACCGCCGCCGGGGTGTCGTCCGATCCCGCCGCGCTCGATGCGTGGTTCCGCGCCGCCGAGGAGACCCAGCAGGCTCCCGAGGTCGGCGAGTGGACCGGGGTCCTCTCGTCGAACCGTGCACGTGGTGAGGCGCAGGCGGCCGTCGACGCGTGGCTGGTGGAGAACCGGGTGTTCGGTGCAGGGACCTACGTCCCGGTCGCGGCATTCGTCCGTGGCGGCAAGGACCCGCGTCCGGCGGGTCTCGCCTGCGGGATCTCCAAGCTCAGCACCTGGGACGAGTGCCTCGACCGGGCCGGTCGGAAGCTGCACTCGATCTTCATCCAGCCGCGCCACCCTGCCAAGCAGATCGCCGTCATGGTGTCGCCGGCGAGCCCGGAGACCCTGATCGTCCGTCCGGGCGAGGCTCCGCCGGTGAAGACGCTCGATCCCGATCAGCCCATGTACACGGTGCTGATGGAGCGTGATCTCGGCTCCAAGCGTCTGCCGCCGTTCCTGATCATGGTCGGCTCCGGCACCATCTTCGCTGCGTTCGCCTGGCGCCTGCACCAGCGGGACAAGACAGAGACGGCCGCACGCGCGGCGTATGCCGCCGGGAAGGCCTGAGTCCCCGCAGTGGGTCACTACCTGCCGATCGTGGCGCTGGCGGTCTTGGCCGTCCTGTTCGCCGGGTTGAGCTTCCTCGCCTCGAGGCTGCTCGCCCCGCGTCGGCCGACCCCGCAGAAGTCCGCTCCCTACGAGTCGGGCATCATCCCGGGCAAGGAACCGCCTCGGCGTTTCCCGGTGCGGTTCTCCCTCGTGGCGATGATCTTCATCGTGTTCGACATCGAGGTGGTCTTCCTCTACCCCTGGGCGATGGTCCACGCCGAGCTCGGTCTGTTCGGGATCGTCGCCATCGCGATCTTCTCGGCGTCGGTGTTCGAGTCGTTCCTCTACCTGCTCTCCAAGGGCGTGCTCGAGTGGGGTCCGATCCAGCGGGTGCAGCGTCCGCACCTGGTGGGTGCGCACCGCACCGCGGAGTCGACGATCCGTCGGGTCGGGCTCGAAGGGCGTGACCGTCCTGCCGAGCAGCGGATCCTCGTGGAGTCCGGCATCGCATCCCACGCCGTCGAGCCGGCCGCATCCGCTGCTGGGGGGCACTGACATGGCGGAGATCTCCCCGCTGCAGAAGATCCTTCCCGACGGCCTCGCCGGTCTCGGGCACAACGTGCTCACGGCCCGGATCGAGGACGTCGTCAACTGGTCGCGGGCCCGGAGCCTCTGGCCGGCGACGTTCGGCCTCGCGTGCTGTGCGATCGAGATGATGGCGGCAGGCGGCGCCCACTACGACCTGAGCCGCTTCGGCATGGAGGTCTTCCGGGCCTCCCCCCGTCAGGCCGACCTGATGATCGTCGCCGGGCGCGTCTCCCAGAAGATGGCCCCGGTGCTCCGACAGATCTACGACCAGATGATGGAACCCAAATGGGTCATCTCCATGGGCGTGTGCGCGTCGAGCGGCGGGATGTTCAACAACTACGCGATCGTGCAGGGCGTCGACCAGATCGTCCCGGTCGACGTGTACGCCCCCGGCTGCCCGCCGGGCCCGGAGACGCTCCTCCACGCGATCATCACGTTGCACGGGATGATCGAGACCGGTGAGATCCTCCGCCGTCGCGCGACCGGCGAAGGCGCCGTGCAGATCGAACAGCGCGACGGCCAGACGGCGTCGGGCCTGGCGATCGGCGGCCGCCGGTGAGCGACGGTGACGTAGCCGCAGCCGAGCCGGAGAGCGCCTACGGCGTTCCGATCTCGTGGTCCCGGGACCAGCAGATCCTCCACCCGAGCCGCGAGCAGTACCTCGACCTCGTCGCGGCGCTCAAGGACGACGGGTTCGTCATGTGCGTCGACGTGACCGCGGTCGACTATCTCGCCGCTCCCGAACGGTCCTTGCCGAACGGGGTCGTCGCGGAACGGTTCGAGGTGGTCGCGAACCTGATCAGCCACCGCGACCGGCGTCGGGTCCGGGTGCGGGTCCAGGTCCCCGCCGACGATCCGACCTGTTCGTCGCTCTGGCCGCTGCACGCCGGCGTGGAAGCACTCGAACGCGAGGTCTTCGACCTGTTCGGGATCACCTTCGACGGCCACCCCGACATGACGCGCATCCTCCTCCCGGAGGACTGGGAGGGGCATCCGCTCCGGAAGGACTACGCCATCGGCCGCATCCCCGTGCAGTTCAAGGGGGCCGAGGGCCGAGCCACCTCGATGGGGCAGATGGGCTCGAGCCCGTCCGCCCGTTGACGTACCACCGAAGATCGCACGAGGCCGTCGGGACATGACCGTCATCGAAGAACCTGAGGTCGACCACGTAGCCCGGCTGCGCAGCGGGCGCGGCGTGCTGCGCATGTCCGAGGTCGTCGCCGCCGAGCACGGCGAGCGTCTCGCGGACGAGGACGACGAGACGATGCTCGTCAACATGGGTCCCCAGCACCCGTCCACCCACGGCGTGCTCCGGCTGATGCTCGAGATGCGCGGCGAGCAGGTGGTGCGATCGAAGCCGATCGTCGGCTACCTCCACACGGGCATGGAGAAGACGGCGGAGGACCTGACCTACCTGCAGGGTCCGACGAACGTGACCCGCATGGACTACGCCTCCCCGTTCTTCACCGAGCTCGCGTTCTCGCTCGCCACGGAGAAGCTGCTCGGCATCGAGGTGCCGGAGCGGGCCGTATGGATCCGCATGCTCATGTCGGAGCTGAACCGGATCTCGTCGCACCTGCTGTTCCAGGCGACGAACGGCATGGACATCGGCGCCGTGTCCGTCATGATCTACGGCTGGCGTGATCGCGAGGACGTGCTCCGGTTCTTCGAGAAGGTCACCGGGCTGCGGATGAACCACAACTACATCCGTCCCGGCGGGGTCGCCGCCGATCTGCCTGACGGCTGGCGCGACGACGTGCTGCACCTCCTCGACCAGATCCCGCCGCACCTCGAGGACCTCGACGTGCTGCTCTCCGGACAGCCGATCTGGCGCAACCGACTGCAGGGCGTCGGGGTGATCAGTACCGCCGAGGCGCTCGACCTCGGCGCGACCGGTCCGATCCTGCGGTCCACCGGCTACGACTGGGACCTCCGTCGGGACATGCCGTACCTCGCATACGACCAGGTCGACTTCGACGTGGTCGTCGGCACCTTCGGTGACTGCTACGACCGCTATGCGATCCGCCTGAACGAGATCCGCGAGTCGATCCGCATCGTCCGTCAGATCCTCGATCGGATGCCCGCCGGCGACTACAAGATCCAGGACAAGAAGGTCACGCCGCCGCCGCGTGCACGCATCGACGAGTCCATGGAAGCCCTGATCCACCACTTCAAGATCTTCACCGAGGGCTACAAGGTCCCCGAGGGCGAGGTGTACGTGGCGGTCGAGTCCCCCCGGGGCGAGCTCGGCTGCTACATCGTCTCCGACGGGTCGTCGAAGCCCTACCGAATGCACGTGCGCGGGCCGAGCTTCGTGAACCTGCAGTGCCTGCCGCACATGATGGTCGACGGCCTCATCGCCGACACCGTGGCCGTGATCTCCTCGGTCGATCCGATCATGGGGGAGGTCGACCGCTGATGGCCCGACTCGAGCCCGCGAACGTCGAGATCGCGCACGAGATCATCTCGCGCTACCCGCGCCCGAAGTCGGCGCTCATCCCGCTGCTGCACCTCGCGCAGGAACAGGACGGCTGGGTGAGCGACGAGGCGATGGTGCACATCGCCGAGCTGGTCGGGTGTACCCCTGCCGAGGTCATCGGAACCTGCAGCTTCTACGAGATGTTCAAGCGTGAGCCGGTCGGCCGCTACCTCGTCAACGTGTGCACGAACATCGCCTGCCAGCTCCTCGGCGCCGAGGACCTGTTGCATCATGCGGAGCGGACGCTCGGCGTGCGCGCCGGGACCACGACGCCCGACGGGTTGTTCACCGTCGAGGACGTCGAGTGCATCGCGGCCTGCACCGAGGCACCGTGCCTGACCGTGAACTACCGGTACTTCTACAAGGTCGGCCCGAGCGATTTCGACGCGATCATCGCTGATCTCCGGGCTGGTCGGCGTCCGACGCGTTGCGCCGCCGAACCGGGTGAGGACGGCGAGATCCCCGCCCACGGAACCCTCCACCGGGTCCGTCAGTCGATTCCCGGCGACCGCCGTGCCGGGAACGCCGACCCCGACACCGCCGGGGAACCGGCATGGCTCGGCGCAGGAGGTGCGTCGTGACCGAGGAGACCGTCGTGGCGGCAGGCCCGCCGCCGATCGTGCGGATCGTCACCCAGCGGTTCGACCATCCCGATTCCCACACCCTCGACCGCTACGTCGCCACGGGTGGCTACGAGGCGTTGCGCAAGGCGCTCGCCGGCTCACCGGGCGCCGTCGTCGACGAGGTGAAGTCGTCGAACCTGCTCGGTCGCGGTGGCGCCGGCTTCCCCGCCGGGACGAAGTGGGGGTTCACCCCTCCCGGGGTCTGGCCGCGCTACCTCGTCGTCAACGGCGACGAGTCCGAGCCGGGCACCTACAAGGACCGTCAGCTCATGGAGCGCGATCCGCACCAGCTCATCGAGGGCTGCCTCCTCGCCTGCTACGCCGCGGGATTGTCGCAGTGCTTCCTGTACGTGCGCGGCGAGATGGCGCTCGCGCAGGAGCGGGTGGCGAAGGCCCTCAACGAGGCGTACGCCGCCGGCTTCGTCGGCCGCAACATCCTCGGCTCGTCGTTCTCGGTCGACATCGTCCTGCACTGGGGTGCGGGTGCGTACATCGTGGGCGAGGAGACGGCGCTGATCGAGTCGCTCGAGGGCAACCGGGGGATGCCCCGCCTCAAGCCGCCGTTCTTCCCGGCGGCCATCGGCCTCTACGGCAAGCCCACGATCGTCAACAACGTCGAGACGCTGTCGAACCTCCCCTGGATCGTCGCCAACGGTGCCGACGCGTACAAGCAGTACGGCTCCGAGACGTCGCCCGGGACGCGCATGTTCGCGCTCTCCGGCCACGTGAAGCGGCCCGGCGTGTACGAGGTGCAGCACGGGGTCACGACCTTCCGGGACCTCCTCTACTCGCCGCAGTTCTGCGGCGGCATCCGTGACGACAACCGCCTGAAGATGTTCATCCCGGGTGGCGGTTCGGCGCCGTGGTTCTTCGAGGAGCAGCTCGATCTTCCGCTCGAGGCGCGTCCGGTGGGCGCCGCAGGTTCGATGCTCGGCTCCGGTGCGATCGTGGTCATGGACCACACCACCGATGCCGTGAAGGCGTGTCTGCGCGTCGTGCGCTTCTACGCCCGGGAGTCCTGTGGCAAGTGCACGCCCTGCCGCGAGGGCACGAACTGGCTCGAGACGATCCTGCAGCGGATCGTCGACGGGCACGGGCGTCCTTCCGACCTCGACAAGCTGCTCGACATCGGCGACAACATCAGTCCCGGTCCGTACCCGGCGGCGTCGTGGACCGACGGCGGCCTCGACGCCGTTCCGTTCCCGCCCCGCCAGACCACGATCTGTCCGCTCGGACCGTCGTCGGTCGCGCCGGTCGTGAGCGCGCTGCGGCGGTTCCGTCCGGAGTTCGAGGCGAAGATCACCAAGCGGTCGGTGAACATTCCGCTGCACGTCGAGCGGGAGGGGACCCGTGTCTGACATCGAGACGCCGGTGACCGTCCGGATCACGGTCGACGGGCAGCCGGTCGACGCCCGCCCGGGGGAGCTCGTCATCGACGCCGCCGAGCGGGCCGGGGTCTACATCCCGCGCTTCTGCTACCACCCGCGCATGAAGCCGGTCGGCATGTGCCGGATGTGCCTCGTCGAGATCGACGCCGGTCGTGGTGCGGCGTTGCAGCCGTCCTGCATGATCCCGGTCAGCCCCGACATGACGGTGGTCACCGACTCGGAGCGCACCCGCAAGGCCCAGGAGGGCGTGCTCGAGTTCCTGCTCATCAACCACCCGCTCGACTGCCCGGTGTGCGACAAGGGCGGCGAGTGCCCGCTGCAGGACCAGACGGTCGCCTACGGGCCGGGGGAGAGCCGCTTCGTCGAGGAGAAGCGGCACTACGAGAAGCCGATTCCGATCTCCGGTCTGGTCCAGCTCGACCGGGAGCGCTGCATCCTGTGCGACCGCTGCACCCGGTTCGCGAAGGACGTCGCAGGCGATCCGCTCATCCACTTCCAGGGTCGTGGTTCCTCGACCGAGGTCAACACGTTCCCCGACGAGCCGTTCAGCTCGTACTTCAGCGGGAACACCGTGCAGATCTGTCCGGTCGGGGCGCTCACGGCGTCCTCCTACCGGTTCCGCGCCCGCCCCTGGGATCTCGAGGAGACCTCCTCGACCTGTCGGACGTGCTCGGTCGGGTGTTCCGTCACAGTGCAGTCCTCCCGGAACGAGGTCCTCCGTCAGAACGGCGTCGACAACGACGCCGTCAACTGGGGTTGGCTGTGTGACCGCGGGCGTTTCGACATGGAGTCGGGCCGATCCGACGTTCGTCTCACGGACCCGCTCGTCGGTGGTACGACCGCTCGCTGGTCGGACGCGCTCGGCGCGGCGGTCGCAGCGATCCGGGCCACGATCGAGGCGCACGGACCCTCGTCGGTCGCGCTGCTCGGTGGCGCCCGCCTCACGAACGAGGCCGCGTACGCCTGGGCCAGGCTGGCGAAGGGAGTCATCGGCACCGACGACGTCGACTGCCAGCTCGGCGACGGGCTGCCCGCGGATCTCGTGCTCGGGCTGCCGCGCGCCACCATCGCGGACGCATGCACCCCGAAGGGCACGATCGTGCTCGTCGGCCCGGACGTGAAGGAGGAGCTGCCGGTCCTGTACCTGCGGCTCCGCCACGCCGTGGTCGAGGACGGCGCCACCCTCGTCGAACTGGGCCACGGCCGGACCGGGCTGTCGCGCTACGCCGCCCGAACCTCCTACGCACATCCCGGTGGCGACCTCGTCGAGCGGGCCCGGCTCGTGGCGAAGGATCTGGATGAGTCCGGTCCGATCACCGTCGTTTTCGGTCGGACGTCGCTCGCGGAGGACCCGGCGGTTCTCGCCGAGGTGGCGGCGATCTTCCTCGCGAAGGGCGCCCGCTTCCTGCCCGCGCTCCGCCGAGGAAACGTCTTCGGTGCGCTCGACGCGGGCCTCGCGCCGGGCCTGCTCCCCGGCCGGCGGCTGCTCGACGACGCCGGTCCGGCGACCGCGGTATGGGGATCGACGCCTGCGGCGATCGGTCGGGATGCCACGGCGATCCTCACCGCCGCAGCAGCCGGCGAGGTCAAGGTCCTCCTCCTCGTCGGTGCGGATCCCGTCGCCGACGGTCCTGACCGTGCTCTGGCGGAGACGGCGCTCGAGCGGGCGACCGTGATCGCGGTCGACACGTTCCTCACGGAGTCCGGCACGCGTGCCGACGTCGTGCTCCCGGCGGCCGGCCCCTCCGAGGTCGACGGCACGGTGACGAACCTCGAAGGTCGGGTGCAGCGGGTCAATCGCAAGGTCACCCCGCCGGGCACCGCCCGACCGGACTGGATGATCGCCGTCGAGCTCGCGGACCGACTCGGCGTGGAGTTCCCGCAGGACCCCGACGCACTGCTCGCCGAGCTCGGCGCAGTCGCCGACGGTTACGCCGACGTCGCTTCGGCGCTCGACCGCAACCCCGACGGCGTGCTCGTGACCGGCGCCTGCCCGCTCCCGGCGACGCCGACCGCTCGACGGGCTCCCGCGCCGTCGGGGTCGACGTTGCGGCTCGTACTCACCGACTCGCTCTACGACGCTGCGACGCAGACGGCGCAGTCGCCGTCCCTCGCGCCGCTCGCCCCGGGGACGGTTGCCCGGCTCAACCCCGCCGATGCGTCGGCGTTGCGGGTCGAGGCGGGGACGGTCGTCTCCCTCGCCTCGGCGCGGGGTGCCGTCGACCTGCCGGTGGTCGTCGACGACGGTGTCCCGGCCGGTGCGGTCGCCGTCGCCGCGAACCAGCCCGATTGCCAGGTCAACCGGTTGCTCGACGCGACGTGGCCGGTGACCGACGTGCGGCTGGAGGTGCGACGCTGATGGGCGATCCGCTCTACGCCGGGGGCATCGGCCTCACCGTGGTGCTCGTCACCCTGCTGAAGGTCCTCGTGACCTTCGTCCTGCTGCTCGTCGCGACCATGTTCATGGTCTGGTTTGAGCGCAAGATCGTCGCCGACATGCAGCACCGGATCGGCCCGAACCGTGCCGGTCCGTGGGGTCTCCTGCAGACCCTCGCCGACGGTACGAAGCTCTTCTTCAAGGAGGACCTGCTTCCCGACCGTGCCGATCGGATCGTGTTCCGACTCGCACCCGTCCTCGCCGTGGTGCCGGCGTTCCTGGCGTTCGCGATCGTCCCCATCGGCGGGAACTTCGCCGAGGGTGGCACGGTGTCGATGTTCGGGCGTGAGACGTTCCTCCAGCTGGCGGACCCGCCGGTCGGCGTCCTGTTCTTCCTCGCCATGTCCGGGATCGGCGTGTACGGCGTGATGTTGGCGGGCTGGTCGTCGGGCTCGAAGTACCCGCTGCTCGGCGGCGTGCGGGCAACGGCCCAGATCGTCTCCTACGAGGCGGCCCTCGGGCTCTCGCTCGCGTCCGTGATCCTCGTCAACGGAACCCTGTCCACCCACCAGATCGTGGCGGAGCAAGCCGGTGCGGGCTTCGGCGGGATCATCCCGAACTGGAACCTCGTCGTCACCGGCGTGGTCCCGGCCATCATCTTCCTCATCGCCGGTACCGCCGAGCTGAACCGGCCGCCGTTCGACCTCGTCGAGGCCGAGCAGGAGCTCGTCGGCGGCTTCAACACGGAGTACAGCTCCATCCGGTTCGCACTGTTCTTCCTGGCCGAGTTCATGAACACGGTGACCATGTCGGCGCTCGTCGTGACCCTCTTCCTCGGCGGTCCGAGCGGGCCGGTGTGGGGCCCGGAGCCGGTTCGGACGTGGTTCTTCCCGATCTTCTGGTTCCTGCTCAAGCTCGTGGTCTTCCTGTTCGTCTTCGTCTGGTTCCGAGGGACGCTGCCCCGACTCCGCTACGACCAGCTCATGGACCTCGGCTGGAAGGCGCTGATCCCGCTGGCCCTCGGCTGGTTCCTGTTGCTCGGTGCCGTGCGCGTCGCACGGAACGAGGGGTGGAACCTGGTGGTCACCTTCGGGGCCATCACCGTGGTCGTGGTGGTCGCGGTGACGCTGTTGAACCTGTCGCTGCGTGCCGCTCAGCGGCAGCGACTCGCCGATGCGGAGGTCAACGCCTGATGGGCTACCTCGAGGGGTTCGCGATCACCTGGCGCAAGTTCGCCCGGGGGTTCGTCGGTGACGACATCGTCACCACCGAGTACTCCGCGGGGACGCGGAGCGGTCGCCACGACGAGAAGCGACCGAAGCCCGAACGCTTCCACGGCCGGCACGTCCTCAACCGCTACGAGGACGGCATGGAGAAGTGCATCGGCTGCGAGCTGTGCGCCGGCGTGTGTCCTGCACGCTGCATCTACGTCCGAGGGCGCGACAACGATCCGGCCGATCCCACGTCGCCCGGTGAGCGCTACGGCTACGTCTACGAGATCAACTACCTGCGGTGCATCCACTGCGACCTCTGCGTCGAGGCGTGCCCGACCGAGGCCATCACCGAGTCGAAGCTCTTCGAGTTCTCCTTCACGAGCCGCGAGGACGCGATCTACACGAAGGACGAACTCGTCGTCGGGGACGACGGTCGTCCGAAGCGGCTGCCGTGGGAGGACTGGCGCGTCGGTGACGACGAGTTCACCTCGGGTTGGGTGCGGGCGACGGCGCCGCAGGGCTCTGCCGCCTACGAGAACCGCGTCGCGTGGTCGGGAGAGCTCGGCTACGGGGTCCGGGCACCCGAGGCCGGCCAGGCGTCCGAGTCGGCCACCGTCGTTCCCGGGTCGCACGGGCACGGACACGATCACGCACACGACGGGGGACACCACTGATGGAGTTCGTCGTCTTCCTGATCGCCGGTGCGATCGTCGTCGGTGGTGCGATCGGCGTGCTCGCGTTCGCGAACCCGGTGCACGCCGCGCTGTCGCTCGTGGCGACGCTGTTCGGCGTCGCCGTCCTGTTCGTCGCGCAGAACGCACAGTTCCTCGCAGCGGTCCAGGTGATCGTCTACGCCGGCGCGATCGTGGTGCTGTTCCTCTTCGTGATCATGCTGCTCGGCGTCGACCGGTCCGACGACCTGCGGGTCGAGCCGATCGTGGGCCAGCGACCGCTCGCCCTGCTCGCCGGCGTCGGCGTGCTCGCTGCGTCCCTCGTCGCCGTCCTCTCGGCGGGTGGGAGCACCGCGACGAGGACGGTTCGCTCAACCGCGGTGGCGATCCCGACCGAGGAGCCGGACGTCACGTCGCTCGGACGGCTGCTGTTCACCGATCACGTGCTCGCCCTCGAGATCACCGCGATCCTGCTGACGGTCGCCGTCGTCGGCGCCGTCGTGCTCGCCCGCCGCCCCGGCCGTGACGAGCCGTCCGTCGAGGCCGATGTCGAGGCGGAGGCCTGATCGTGTTCATCGCCCAGACCCTGCCCACGGTCACCTCGAGCTGGTACCTGTCGCTCGCCGCGTTGCTGTTCGCCATCGGCGCGGTCGGACTGCTCGTCCGCCGCAACCCGTTGGTGATGTTCATGTGCGTCGAGCTGATGCTCAACGCGGTGAACCTGACCTTCGTAGCGTTCGCCCGGTCGATGGGCGATCTCGGGGGTCAGGCGCTCGTGTTCTTCGTGATGGTGGTCGCCGCCGCCGAGGTCGTGGTCGGCCTGGCGATCATGGTGGCCTTGCTGCGTCGGCGACCCGACGCGACGACCGCCGACGACGTTGCGGCGTTGAGGGGATAGGCCCGTGCTCGATCTCGTTTGGCTCATCCCTGCGTTCCCGCTGTTCGGCTTCGCCGTACTCGTGCTCTTCGGGCGCAAGCTCGGCGATCCGGCGGCGGGGTGGTTGGCGACGCTCATGGTCGGCGGCAGCTTCGCGGCGGCGATCGCCGTCTTCGTCGGACTCCTCGGACTCGACGGCGAGGAGCGGTTCGCCGTGCGGACCCTGTTCGAGTGGATCCCCGTGGGGAACTTCAGCGTCGACGTCGGCGTCCTGATCGATCCGCTGTCGATGACGATGGTGCTCTTCGTCACCGGGATCGCGACCCTCATCCACCTGTATGCGATCGGCTACATGGCCGGCGACGAGAAGTTCTCGAAGTTCTTCATCTACCTGAACCTGTTCGTCTTCTCGATGCTGATGCTCGTACTCGGGGACAACCTCCTGCTGACCTTCCTCGGCTGGGAGGGCGTGGGTGCATGCTCCTACCTGCTCATCTCGTTCTGGTTCGGCGACGAGGCGAACGCGAGCGCCGGGAAGAAGGCCTTCGTCACGAACCGGATCGGTGACTTCGGGTTCATGATCGCGGCGTTCCTCACGTTCGCGACGATCGGGTCGATCCGCTACGTCGACGTGCTCGCCAAGGCGCCGACGATGGCAGCGGTCACCGCCACCGCGGTCACGTTGCTGCTCCTCGTCGGGGCGTGTGGCAAGTCGGCCCAGCTCCCGCTCTATGTGTGGCTGCCCGACGCCATGGCCGGCCCGACGCCGGTCTCGGCACTCATCCACGCGGCGACCATGGTGACGGCCGGGGTCTACCTCCTCACCCGGATGAACCCGGTGATCGCCGCGGCCTACGACTGGGCACCCACGACGATCGCCTGGGTGGGCGGGATCACGGCGCTGTTCGCCGCAACGATCGCCGTCGCGCAGAACGACATCAAGAAGGTCCTCGCGTACTCGACCGTCAGCCAGCTCGGGTACCTGTTCCTCGCCGTCGGTCTCGGCGGGTACGTCCCAGCGATCTTCCACATGATCACCCACGCCTTCTTCAAGGCTCTGCTGTTCCTCGCCGCGGGGTCGGTGATCCACGGCATGCACCACGAACAGGACATGCGACGCTTCGGCGGGCTCGCCCGGTTGCTGCCGATCACCGCCGGGACGTTCATCATCGGCTGGCTCGCGATCGCCGGTGTGCCGCCGTTCTCCGGGTTCTGGTCGAAGGACGAGATCCTCGCCTACGCCTGGCAGGAGAACAAGGCCCTGTGGGTGATCGGTCTGCTGACGGCGCTGCTCACTGCGTTCTACATGAGCCGGCAGGTCTTCCTCACGTTCTTCGGTCGTTACCGGTTCGGCGACCCGTCTGTCGAGGAACTGAACGCCGCGTGGGACACCCGTATCGCCGTCGCCGAGGGCGCCGGGATCGACGCTGCAGCGGCGATCGCCACTGCCGAGACGGCGCTCGATGAAGCGGTCGCCGCGGTCGGCGTGGCCGAAGAGGCCGTCACCGCCGCTCGGGCCGACGCCGACGCGGCCGCTGCAGCCGCCGCTGCCGTCGACGAGGCAAGCGTTGAGGCGGCGCGCTCCGCGGTCGCCTCCGCCGAGGACAAGGACGCCAAGAAGGCGGCGGAGAAGGCCCTGAAGGAGCTCGAGAAGCCAGCGAAGGACGCCGAGAAGGCGCTCTCGGCGGTCGCGAAGGCCGAAGGCGCCGTCGAAGCCGTGCGTGCTCGGGTCGCCGACGCCGAGGCGGTCGTCGTCGAGGCCCGGCGGGCTGCGGAGGCGGCAGCAGCAGCTGCGGACGACGTCCGTCACGCCGCAGAATCCGGTCGGCCACGTTCCACGGCGGTCCCGCTCCTCGAGGCCCCCGACGCCTCCGGGGTCGAGGACTTCCTGCCGCACGAGGTCGCCCACCGGCGCGCGTACCACCCGCACGAGTCGCCGTGGACCATGACACTGCCGCTCGTGCTGCTCTCGGGCGGCGCGATCGTGGCCGGCGGTCTCAACCTGCCGTTCGCGAAGTCGTTGCACATCCTCGAACACTGGCTCGAGCCGGCGCTGTTCGGTCATGAGACCTATCTCGAGCTCTCGGGTACGGCCAAGATCGCGCTCGCCGCCGTCGCCGTGGCGGTCGGCCTCGTCGGCATCGGCTCGGCGGCTGCGGTCTACCTCCGTGGCCGGGGTGACCGCGCGGCGATCGAGCAGCCGATCCTCGCCGACGCATGGAGGGTCGACCGTTCCTTTGCCTGGTTCATGGGCGGTCCCGGCCGCCGGTCCTTCGATCTCGCCGCGAGGTTCGATCGAACCGTCGTCGACGGTGCCGTGAACGGCGTCGCGACGTTGGTCCGCACGGCATCGTCGGGCCTGCGGGTCGCACAGACCGGCTACGTGCGCACCTATGCGCTGGGCATCGCGCTCGGCACGGTCGCACTGTTGGTCCTGTTCCTGTCGAGGGCGGCGTTCTGATGAGCATGTTCCTTGCGGCGGCGGAGACTGCGTCGACGCCGTTCCCCCACCTGCTGACCCTGCTGGTGCTGGTCCCTGCGGTCGGTTCGGCCGTCGTCGCCCTCATCTCCAAGCAGCGCCCCGACGTCTGCCGCCAGGCGGCATTCCTCTTCTCGGCCACCGCCGGTGCCCTCGCCGTCTACCTGTTGTGGAACTTCGACGTCGCCGACGGCGGGTTCCAGTTCGTCGAGTCGACGACCTGGGTGCGCGACTTCGGCATCGGGTGGCGGCTCGGGGTCGACGGGATCTCGCTGTTCCTCGTCGTGCTCTCGGGGTTGCTGTTCCCCTTCGTGATCCTGGCGATCACCCCGGAGCACGATCCGAAGCCGTACTACGCGTGGTTGCTGCTGCTCCAGGCCGGTTCGCTCGGCGTGTTCGTCGCCCTCGACCTCTTCGCGTTCTTCGTGTTCTTCGAGATCGTGCTCGTCCCGATGTACTTCCTGATCGGGTCGTGGGGGCACGGCAACCGCACGTATGCGGCGATGAAGTTCTTCCTGTTCACGATGTTCGGCTCGGCGTTGATGCTCGTCGGGATCCTCGCCCTCGTCGCGACGGCAGCGGATGCGATCGGTGCCGGCGCGACCTTCGACATCCGTGAGCTCGCCCAGGCCGATCTGGCGACGAACACCGCACGGCTGATCTTCTGTGCGTTCGCGTTGGCGTTCGCGGTGAAGGTGCCGATCTTCCCGCTGCACACGTGGCTGCCCGACGCGCACACGGAGGCACCGACCGCCGGTTCGGTGATCCTCGCCGGGATCATGCTCAAGCTCGGGACGTACGGGTTCGTCCGGTTCGGGCTCTACCTCTTCCCCGAGGCGTCCCGCTGGGCGGCGCCGGTGTTCCTCACGCTCGGCGTGGTGGGCATCCTCTACGGGGCGGTCGTGGCGACTATGCAACGCGATCTCAAGCGACTCGTCGCCTACTCCTCCGTCGCCCACCTCGGGTTCATCGTGCTCGGCACGTTCGCGATGAACTCCCAGGGGGTCACCGGCGGGATCATGCAGATGGTGAACCACGGTCTGTCGACGGGTGCGCTGTTCCTCCTCGTCGGCATGATCTACGAGCGACGCCACACACGGGAGATCGCCGAGCTGAACGGGCTGCAGCGTTCCGCCCCGATCATGGCGGCGGTCTTCACGGTGGTGATGCTGTCCTCGATCGGTCTGCCGGGGCTCAACGGATTCGTCGGCGAGTTCCTGATCCTCAACGGCACGTTCATCGCGAACCGCTGGTACGCCGTGATCGCTGCGGTCGGCGTGATCCTCGCAGCGCTCTATCTGCTGTGGGCCTACCAGCGGGTCTTCCACGGCACGCCGCGATCGGTCGAGAACGAGTCCTTCGCCGACCTCCGACTTCGCGAGGGGCTCGCCGTCGGCGCGCTGCTCGTGCCGATCGTGGTGCTCGGCGTCTACCCCAAGCCGATGATCGAACGGATCGAACCTTCCGTCGCCGTGCTCCTCGAGCACATCGAGGCACGTACCGGGGTCGCCCCGGCGGAGGGGCCGACGGCGGAGCGCTCCACGGTCGAGGAGCTCTTCGGCGCCGGTCACGGTGACGATGCGTCCCACGGTGCCAACGCCGGGAAGGTGGACAAGTGAGCCTTCTCGCCTCGCTCGCAGCGCAGGCCGCACAGCCCGTGACGCCCGTGACGTCCGTGCTGGTGGAGACCCCGTCGGTCGACTGGTGGGGCCTCCTCCCGCTGATCCTCCTCGCCGCGCCGGCGATGGTGCTGCTGCACGCCTCGTCGCTCCTGCGACGGGTCTTCCGGGGGTTCTACGCCACCGCGTCCGTCGGCATCGCCGGAACGGCGGCGGCGTTCGCGATCGTGCAGTGGTTCCGGGTCACTGACCTCGACGGCGGCCGGGGCCCGTACACGACGGTCGCCTCCGCCTACACGGTCGACGGCTATTCGGTCTTCATCACCGTCGTCCTGTGCGTCGCGGTGATCGTGAGCTCCCTCGTCGCCGACGGCTACCTGCGGCGCGAAGGGCTCGACGGCGCGGAGACGTATGCGCTGCTGCTGCTGTCGGCCTCGGGCGGCGTCGTCATGGCGTCGGCGAACGACCTGATCGTGCTGTTCCTCGGTCTCGAGGTGCTGTCGATCCCGGTGTACGTCCTCGCGGCGTCGCACCTGCGTCGTTCGGCCTCCCAGGAGGCAGGGTTCAAGTACTTCATCCTCGGGGCGTTCGCGTCGGCGTTCTTCCTCTACGGCATAGCGTTGGTGTACGGCGCAACGGGTTCGACGAACCTTGGCACGATCCGTCAGACGTTGCAGGACGACCCCTTCGTCGACGGTGGGGCGCTCCTGCTCGCCGGCGCCGCGTTCCTGCTCGTCGGGTTCGGCTTCAAGGTTGCGGCGGTGCCGTTCCACGCATGGACACCCGACGTGTACCAGGGGGCGCCCTCGCCGGTGGTCTCGTACATGGCGTCGGGGGTCAAGGCGGCCGGGTTCGCCGGACTCGTCCGAGTCTTCGACGTGACGCTCGCCGGGCAGGTTCGTGACTGGCAGCCGATCGTCGTCGGTCTCGCCGTGCTGACGCTCCTCGGTGGGAGTGTGCTGGCCGTGGCCCAGACCGACGTCAAGCGCATGCTCGCCTACTCCTCGATCAGCCATGCCGGCTTCCTGCTCGTCGGCGTGGCGGTCGCCTCGCCGGAAGGCGCAGCAGCGGTGCTGTTCTACCTCGCGGCGTACGGGCTGATGATCGGCGGGACGTTCGCCGTGGTCACGGCGGTCGCCGGGCCCGGCGAGCAGGCGACCGGCATCGACGCCTTCCGTGGTCTCGGTCGGCGACAGCCGATGCTGGCCCTCGGGTTCACGGTGCTGCTGTTCGCACAGACCGGCGTGCCGCTCACGTCGGGGTTCTTCGCGAAGTTCGGTGTGATCAAGGCGGCGGTCGACGGCGGGTGGTACTGGCTCGCCGCCGTCGCGATGCTCTCCGCCGTCGTCGGGGCGTTCGTCTACCTGCGGCTCGTCGTGGCGATGTTCATGGTGGAGGACATCGATCCCCACCACGGCGACGGCGATGTCGTCGCGGCGACTCCGGCACCGGTGGCCATGCCGGCTGCGCTCACGCTCGCGCTGGCGGCGACCGTCGTGGCCACCCTCGTCGTCGGCTTCCTGCCCGGTCTGCTGACCGACCTTGCCGGAGACGCCGTCCCCGTCGTGCTCGCGACGCTTCCGTAACCGGGTTCTTGGACCCCTCCCGACCACAGGATTAGGCTCACCCCACGTGTCCGACTTCTTGCGCAGCTATCTGACCGTCGGCATCTTCCTCGGCGTCGCCGTGGTGCTCGTGAGCGCCCTGCTCGGTCTGTCGTCCCTCCTGCGTCCGTCGAAGCCGACGCCGCAGAAGTCGATCGTCTACGAGAGCGGTGTCGACCCGGTCGGTACGGGTTGGGCGCAGAGCCAGATCCGCTACTACATCTTCGCCCTGCTCTTCGTCGTGTTCGACGTCGAGGCGGTGTTCATCTTCCCGTGGGCGACCCGCCTCGAGGCCTACGGGCTCTTCGGGCTCATCGAGATGGGCATCTTCATCTTCATCCTCTTCCTGAGCCTCGTCTACGCCTGGCGAAAGGGTGTGCTGCGGTGGGTCTAGTCGAGAGCGGCAAGCTGCCGAAGCCGCTGACGAAGCTGCTGAACGTCAGCCGGAAGTACTCGCTGTGGGTGTACCAGTGGGGTCTTGCGTGCTGTGCGATCGAGATGGGTGCGGCGTTCGCGTCGCCCCGCTACGACGTGATGCGTCTCGGCGTGATCCCCTTCCCGGCGAGCCCGCGTCAGGCGGACCTGGTGGTGATCTCGGGCACGGTGACCGACAAGATGGCCCCGGCGATCCGGCGTCTCTACGAGCAGATGCCCGACCCGAAGTACGTCATCTCGATGGGGAGCTGCGCCAACTGCGGTGGCCCGTACTGGGACAGCTACTCGGTGACGAAGGGCGTCGACCAGATCATCCCGGTGGACGTGTACGTGCCGGGGTGCCCACCGCGCCCCGAGGCACTGCTCGAGGGGATCGTGCTGCTCCAGGAGATGATCGCCAACGAGGACATGGCCGAGCGTTGGAGGGGTGAGCCGCTTGTCATCAACTGAGGTGACGGAGACGGCCCCCGCCAGCGACGAGCGTCGCGACGCCCTGGTGGCGCGACTCGGCGAGGAGCTCGGCGATGCGTTGATCGCCGGCCACGTCGACGCCGGGCGTGACGTGTGGGTCCGGGTCGCCACCGCGGCATGGGAGGACGCCGGGCGCGTCGCTCGTGACGTGCTCGGCCTGCGGTACTTCGGGTTCCTCTCGGCGATCGACTGGCTGCCGTCCCCCTACGGGCGCAGCCTCGACGCCGCCATCGACCTCGAGGCCGAGCCCGCCTCGGGCGAGGTCGAGCAGATGGAACAGGGGGTCACGGGCGGCGAGACGCGGTTCCAGGTCTTCGCCCGGCTGCACTCCGTCACGGAGCACATCGGGCTGACGCTGAAGGTCGACGTCCCGAACGACACGCTGGCGTTGGCGACGTGGACGCGTCTCTTCGGCGGAGCGAACTGGCACGAGCGCGAGGTGTTCGAGATGTTCGGCATCTCCTTCGAGGGTCATCCGTCGCTGCGCAAGCTCTACCTGCCGGGTGACTTCGAGGGGCACCCGCTCCGCAAGGACTTCCCGCTGCTCTCCCGGATGGTCAAGCCCTGGCCGGGCATCGTCGACGTCGAGGGCATGCCGGGAGTCGCCGACGACGAGGGTGGTGAGTGACGACATGACCGCCGTCACCGAACGTCAGCAGCTCGCGTACATCGCGAACCAGGCCGCGGACATGCGGGTGAACGTCGAGCTCGAGACCGAGGGGATGACCCTCAACATCGGGCCGCAGCACCCGGCGACCCACGGAACGCTCCGGATCATCGTCAAGCTCGACGGTGAGCAGGTCGTCGCCGCCGACCCGGTGCCGGGCTACATGCACCGCGGCTACGAGAAGCTCGCCGAGGTCCGCACCTATCCGCAGGTGACCACGCTGGTGAACCGGATCGACTGGCTCGGCAGCTTCGCGAACGAGGTGCCGTTCATCCTCGCCGCCGAGCGGCTGATGGAGGTCGAGGCGCCGCCGCGTGCGCAGTGGATCCGGACGATCCTGTTCGAGCTCTCCCGCATCGGGAACATCGCCCTGTTCCTCGGCGACATGGCCGTGCAGCTCGGTGCGGTGACCCCGGTGTTCTACGCGTTCCGGGACCGCGAGTACGTCCTCAACCAGATCGAGGCCATCACCGGCGGTCGGTTCCACCCGAACTTCGACCGCATCGGCGGGCTGAAGGACGACATCCCCAAGGGCTGGGTAGCCGAGACCAAGGGCGTCCTCACCAAGATGCGGGCGTTTTGCGACGAGCTCGACGAGCTCCTCGTCGGCAACGAGATCTTCACCGCCCGGACACGCGGCGTCGGGGTGATCCCGCCCGAGGTCGGGCTGTCCTACGGCCTGTCGGGTGCGAATCTCCGCGCATCGGGCATCGACTGGGACCACCGGCGTGATTCCCCGTGCGGGCTCGTCTACGACAAGCTCGACTGGAAGGTCTGGACCCACCCCGACGGCGACTCCTTCGCCCGGTACTGGGTTCGCCTCCAGGAGACCCGCGAGGCGATCCTCATGCTCGAGCAGCTCCTCGACGGGATCCCGTCCGGGCCGATCATGGCGAAGGTCCCGCGCATCATCAAGGTCCCCGCCGGTGAGGCCTACGTGGCGACGGAGAACCCGCTCGGCGAGATGGGCTACTACGTCGTCTCGAAGGGCGACCTCGTCCCGTTCCGCGTGAAGATCCGTTCGGCGAGCTTCAACAACATCAGCATCGTTCCGTGGGTGTTGCGGGGCGTGTACGTTCCCGACGTCATCACGATCCTGGCATCGCTCTACTTCATCCTGGGAGACATCGACCGGTGACCACGCAGCTCGCCGTCGAACTCGCCTACTGGCAGCAGTCGATCCTCCGCTCGGTCGGGGTGATCGCGGCCGTCCTGCTGCCTGCAGGAACGATCGTCTACCTGTTCCTGTTCAAGATGATGAGCTTTATGCAGAGCCGTCTCGGCCCGAACGAGGCCGGCCCCTACGGCTCGATGCAGCTCCTCGCCGAGGTGGGCAAGTTCCTCCAGAAGGAGGACCTCATCCCCGACGGCGCCGACCGTCGTGTCTTCACCTGGGCGCCGATCGTCGTCGTGGCGTCCACCTTCGTCACCTACGTCGTGGTCCCCTTCGGTCCGGACGCCTGGTTCGCCCAGATCCCGACGGGCATCTACTTCGCGCTGGCGGTGTCGTCGCTGTCGGTCATCGGTGTGCTCATGGCCGGCTGGTCATCGGCGAACAAGTACTCCCTCATGGGCGGTCTGCGGGCCGCCGGCCAGCTCATCGCCTACGAACTCCCGCTCGTCCTCGCGGCGCTCGGCGTGGTGATCCAGGCGGGCACGATGGACATGCAGGGCATCGTGGCCGCCCAGCGCACCGGTGAGATCTTCGGCTTCGGCGGGATCGGCAACCCGTTCATCCTCACGCAGTTCGTCGGTTTCATGATCTTCCTGATCGCCATGCAGGCCGAGCTGACCCAGCCGCCCTTCGACATGCCCGTCGCGGAGTCCGAACTCGTCGCCGGGTACATGACGGAGTACTCCGGGTTCCGGTTCCTGCTCTTCTTCATCGGTGAGTACGCGACGGCGGGTGCGTTCTCGGCCATCGCGGCGACGCTGTTCCTGGGGGGTTGGGCCCTCCCCGGCCTCGACCTCGACAACAACCTCATGAACGTGCTCGGACCCGTCGTCCTGCTCGTCAAGATCCTGCTCATCATGTTCCTCGTGATGTGGTTCCGGGTGACGTACCCGCGGTTCCGTGAGGATCAACTGCAGATCTTCGCCTGGAAGTACCTCATCCCGTTGTCGCTCGTGAACATCACGGCGACCGCTGTGCTGAAGGTGGTCTTCTGATGTCCCTCGTACCCGGAGTGATCAAGGGTCTCGCGGTCACGCTCGGCGAGGCCCGCAAGACGGTGTTCCCCGACGGTCTCCGGAAGCCGCCGGCGCCGTCGAAGGGTGCCGTCACGGTGCAGTACCCGCGCCAGAAGGAAGACCCGACGCCGCGCGCCCGTGGCGTGATCGCGTTGCACGAGGAGAACTGCACGGCGTGCATGCTCTGCGCGCGCGAGTGCCCGGACTGGTGCATCTACATCGAGGCACACAAGTACCTCGCACCGCCCCGTCGTGAGGGCGGTAAGCCCCGCCAGCGCAACGAGCTCGACCGCTTCGACATCGACTTCTCGCTCTGCATGTTCTGCGGGATCTGCGTCGAGGTGTGCCCCTTCGAGGCGCTGTTCTGGTCGCCGGAGTTCGAGTACTCCGAACCGCGGATCGCCGATCTCCTGCACGACAAGGGCCGCCTGGCCGACTGGATGACGACCGTCCCCGACTTCGAGCCCTACGAGGCCGGCGCGGAGGTCAAGGTCAAGAAGATCCCGAGGTAGTCGTGGTTGCGCAGAACATCTTCTTCGGCATCATCGCGTTCGTGATGGTCGTGGCGGCGCTCCGCGTCGTGACCACGAAGAACATCGTCCACGCCGCGCTGTACCTGGTGATCGTGTTGGCCGGAGTCGCCGCTCAGTTCATCCTCACCGGCGCCGAGTTCGTCGGCGTGACCCAGATCCTCGTCTACATCGGCGCCGTCGTCGTGCTGTTCCTGTTCGGCATCATGCTCACCCGGGCTCGCATCGGCCGCGAGGTCGAGGTCGACAACGAGAAGCGATGGCTCGCAGGTCTCGTGGCGCTGGTCCTGTTCGCCGTGATGTCGTTCGCGCTGGTCGACGCCTTCGAGGACTCCCGCATAGAGTCCGTGAGCGGGGGCACGCCCCAGCTCACGTCCGAGGTGAGCGACGCGATCTTCAAGGACTACCTGATTCCCTTCGAAGCGGCGTCGTTCCTCCTTCTTGCGGCATTGATCGGCGCCATCGTCGTGGCGCGGCGGGAGTAGTCGCCCATGTGGCTGAACCAGTTCCTCATCCTCGGTGCACTGCTGTTCTGCATCGGCGTCTACGGCGTGCTCGCACGACGGAACGGCGTCATGGTGCTGATGTCCATCGAGCTGATCCTCAACTCGGTGAACATCAACCTGGTCGCGTTCGGTGCCTTCAACGGCACCCCGGTCGGCCAGGTATTCGCGCTCTTCGTGATCGCCGTTGCCGCCGCCGAGGTCGGCGTGGGCCTTGCGATCGTCCTGCTGATCTACCGGAACCGGACGAGCATCGACCTCGACGCCGCCGACCTGCTGAAGGGGTGACGGAACACGATGCTCGCTGCTGAAGCCGTGGAAGCCGTGCAGGTGACGGCCGAGAACGTCGGGTGGTTCCTCCGGAACGCCTGGATCTTCCCGGCCATCCCGGCACTGTCCTTCCTGCTGATCATCCTGTTCGGCAAGCGCCTTCCGAAGAAGGGTGCGGAGATCGGCATCACCGCGCTGTCGGTGGTGTTCGCCTGTGCACTCGTCGCCGGTGCCCAGTGGATCTCCCACGTGAACGCTGCGGACGCCGCGCACGGCACGACCACCGAGGAGCACGGCGGCGACCACGGGAGCGAGAAGAGCCTCGGCTCCCTCGGGCGCGGTGTGGCTGCGGCAGCAGAGGGCAAGGACGCGAAGCACGCCGGTGCGGAACCCGTCGAGACCATCTGGGGCGAGAACTGGTGGACGATCGGCGGCATCGAGTTCAGCGTGGGGACGCTCGTCGACGGCATGGCCGTGATGATGCTGTTCGTCGTGGGGCTCATCTCGCTCCTGGTCCACGTCTTCTCGACGGACTACGTGCACGGTGATGTGCGGTACACGCACTACTTCGCCTTCCTGAGCCTCTTCACCGCGTCGATGCTCCTGCTCGTGCTGGCGAACAACCTCGTGATGTTCATCACGGCCTGGGAGCTCGTCGGTGTCTGTTCGTTCGCGCTCATCGGCCACTGGTGGGAGGAGAAGAAGAACTCCGACGCCGCGCTGAAGGCGTTCCTCACCAACCGTGTGGGCGACATGGGGCTCCTCGTCGGGATGATCGCCCTGTTCTTCACCGCAGGTGGCGGCAAGACCTTCGGCATCCTCGACATCAACCGGGCGGTAGTCGGCGGCACGGTGTCCCAGACCGCGCTGACCGTGGCGGCCCTCTGCCTGATCGCCGCGGTCATGTCGAAGTCCGGCCAGTTCTTCCTGCACACCTGGCTGCCCGACGCCATGGCCGGCCCGACGCCGGTGTCCGCGCTGATCCACGCAGCCACCATGG
>VGBO01000019.1 GCA_016870475.1 Actinomycetota bacterium
GCTGCGGTTCGATCCGATCTACGAGAAGATCTCACGGCACTACTACGAGAACCCCGACGTGTTCGCCGATGCGTACGCCCGGGCCTGGTACAAGCTGACGCACCGTGACATGGGTCCGCACAGCCGCCTGCTGGGCCCCGAGGTCCCCGAGCCGCAGATCTGGCAGGACCCGGTCCCCGCGGTCGACCACCCGCTGGTCGATGCAGCCGACATCGCTGCGCTGAAGACCCAGATCCTCGCCACCGGCCTGTCGGTGTCGGAGCTGGTGCGGGCGGCGTGGGCGTCGGCGGCGTCGTTCCGTGGCACCGACAAGCGCGGTGGTGCGAACGGCGCCCGGGTGCGGCTCGCCCCGCAGTCGGGCTGGGAGGTCAACGACCCGGCGTCGCTCACCAAGGTGCTCGCGGCGCTCGAGGGTGTGAAGGCCTCCTTCGACGCCTCGGCGTCGGGTGGCAAGAAGGTGTCCGTCGCCGACCTGATCGTCCTCGGCGGTTGCGCAGCGGTCGAGGCGGCGGCGAAGTCGGGCGGGTTCGACGTGACCGTGCCGTTCACGCCCGGTCGCACCGATGCGACGGCCGAGCAGACCGACGCAGCGTCATTCGCCGTGCTGGAGCCGACCTTCGACGGGTTCCGCAACTACGTGAAGGCGTCGCACCCGGTTCCGGCCGAGCACCTGCTCGTGGAGCGGGCTGCGCTGCTCACCCTGTCGGCGCCGGAGATGACCGTGCTCGTCGGTGGGCTCCGGGTGCTCGGTGGGAATGCCGGCGGTTCGTCGCACGGCGTGCTCACCGCTCGCCCGGGCGTGCTGTCCAACGACTTCTTCGTGAACCTGTTGGACATGGCGACGGAGTGGAAGGCCACCTCCGACGACCAGACCGCGTTCGAGGGGCGTGACCGGAACACCGGTGCGACTCGTTGGACGGGCACCCGCGCCGACCTCGTGTTCGGTTCGAACTCGGTGCTCCGTGCGCTGGCGGAGGTCTACGCCTCCGACGACGCCGAGCAGAAGTTCGTCACCGACTTCGTGGCTGCGTGGGACAAGGTCATGAACCTCGACCGGTTCGACCTGGACTGAGTGCTGTGTGTAACGGCGAGTGGTCGGCCTCCGGGTCGGCCACCCGCCGTTCGCCGTTTTCGGTAGCCTGCACCCCCGTGCGCAAGACGGTCGGTTCGTTCGTTTCGATGCTGCTCCTGGTGCTCGGCCTCGTGGTCGTCTCGGCGCCGTGGCGGTGTCGATGGTCGTCAGGGTCGTGATCCCCTCGGGTGAGGAGCCGGCGCTCGTCGAACTACCCTTCCGGCAGCTCGTCGGCACGATCGACTGGGACGACGCCAGCTCCGACACCTACAGAGGCGCGACGAACACGCAGGCACACACGTTCACGAGCGCAGGCTCGTTCGACATCGAGATCACCGGCACCGCGGAGCGCTACGGGAACGGCTGCGGTGGGGTGCTCGCCGGACGGGAGTACATCACCGCCGTGCTGTCGTGGGGCGACCTCGGGACGGACTCGGGCTTCGTCTCGCTCTCCGGGGCGCTCTTCGAGAACGTGAACCTGACCTCGGTCCCGGCGACCTTGCCGATCGCGGTGACCGACCTCCAGTGCACCTTCCGTGGGGCGACGTCGTTCAACGGGGACATCAGCACCTGGGACACGTCGCACGTGACGGACATGAGCCGGATGTTCCTCCGGGCGACCTCGTTCGACCGTGACCTCGGCTCGTGGAACATCACCTCGTTGACCGCTGCGGAGCAGATGTTCACCCAGGGCGCGCTATCGCTCGGCAACTACGGGGCCCTGTTGCGAGGTTGGGCGGCGCAGGCCGTCCTCGCCGGCGTGTGGCTCCACGTTCCCCAGCTCTACGACAGCGCGTCGGCAGGAGCCCGGGCGACACTCGTCGCCGCAGGGTGGACCATCAACGATCTCGGCCCCGTGGTCGTCCCGACCTACACCGGCTGATCGGCGGTTCGCTGTGCCGACGGTGCACGACGGCGAGATCGTCGCCATGGTGACGGCGGTCGGTACGGTCGGGTACGGCGCAGCGGCGCGTCAGACGGTGCTGTCGTTGCTCGACCACACGGGGTTCCCGGTCGTGGTCGGTTGTGACGAGGTCACCGAAGCGCTCGTACCCCGTTCGCAGCGGGTGCGCATCGACGAGGTGCGGGCCGGCACCGGCGCCCGTGCCGAGCCGTTCCTCGCCAAGTTCGCGACCTGGCAGGCGGCGCTCGCGCACCCCGGGGCGAAGGTGTTCCTCCACCTCGACGCCGACGCCGTGCCGGCGACATCGCCCGTCGGATTCTGCGCCCTGTGCGGGGCACCTGAGCCGGGAAGTTCTCAGCGCGCTCGGAGGGACTCGAACCCCCAACCTTCTGATCCGTAGTCAGATGCTCTATCCAATTGAGCTACGAGCGCCGGAAGGCCCCTGCACTCTAGCGGGGCGCCCGGACCGACCCAAAGGGGATCGCCGTGACGCCGTTCCGGTCGTGGCACTACGGTCGCCGTCACGGGCTCCCGGGGGCGGGGCCCGACCACGGGGGAGAGTGACATGGGCCAGCTCGACGGGAAGATCGCGGTCATCACCGGCGGTGCATCCGGCATCGGTGCGGGCACCGCCCGCCGCTTCGTCGAGGAGGGCGCGCGTGTCGTCCTCGCCGACATCCAGGCCGAAGCCGCAGCCGACGTCGCCGCCACGTTCGGCAACGACGTCGCCACCTCGGTCCGGTGCGACGTGTCGAAGGAAGCCGACGTGAAGGCGGCCATCGACCACGCTGTCGCCACGTGGGGGGCCGTCGACTGCCTCTACAACAACGCAGGGTTCGTCGGTGCGACCGGACCGTTCGAGGACACCACGTCCGATGAGTACGACATCACCATGAACGTCCTGTTGCGCAGCGTCTTCTACGGGATCAAGCACGTCTCCCCGATCATGAAGGCGCAGCGCTCCGGTTCGATCCTGTCGACCGCGTCGGTGTGCGGGCTCGTGCCCGACATCGGCACCCACCTCTACAACGTCGCGAAGGCCGGCGTGATCATGATGACGAAGACCGCCGCGCTCGAGTTCGCCGAGTGGAACGTGCGGGTCAACGCCATCTGCCCGGGGTTCATCGCCACCCAGCTCACGACGAACCGGCCAATCTCGGAGGTCTCCGCCGAGGAGAACGGCGAGCGCATGGACAAGGCCCGTGAGCGCATGAGCCGCGCCCAGCCGATGCACCGTATGGGCGAGACCGACGACATCGCGAACATGGCCGTATTCCTCGCCTCGGATGCGTCGAACTGGATCACCGGGCAGGCGCACGTCGTCGACGGCGGCGTGACGCTCGGCAAGCCGTGGCGCAAGCAGCCCGCAGCGATCACCGAGCACCGCGGCATCGGCATCTACAAGCCGGCCGACTGACCCTCAGCCGCGCCGGTCGAGGCGGGCCGTCGCCACCTCGGGGGGGACATCGCGGCCGAGCAGCAGGTCGGCGGCGAGCCACCCCGCCATCGGCCCACGGTTGAAGCCCGACGAACCGAGGCCGCCGGCAACCATCAGCCCGCGCACGCCCGGCACCGGGCCGATGAGCGGCAGGCCGTCACGGGCGAAGGGCATCACGCCCGCCCAGGTGCGGGCCGTTGGCGCCGACCCGAGCACGGGTGCGACCGCAGCCGCGTGGGCGCGGTTCACCGCGATGCCGTCGTCGCGCACGACCGGCACGGCACCGGGGTCGGTCGCTGCGTGGTCGGCGGGGGCGAGGCGGATGCGGTCGCCACCGAAGACGACTTCGCCGTTGCGGCGCTGGCGGCCGTACAGGTGGCGGGTGCGACGGACCCCGGCGGCGTCGTGGGTGAGGGGGAGGCCGTCGAGCGCTGCGCCGCCCTGCCAGGCGTGCGACGACTCGAGCCCGACGACCGTCGTGCGCAACGTGCCGGCCGGCAGCGGGATGGTCGCCCACATCTGGCCGAACACGGGCACCGTCGGCACGTCGAGCGCCTCGTCGAGCAGTCGGGCCACCGGTGCGGCCCACGCGCCCGCGGCGAGGACGACCGCGCCGGCGTCGATGTGGTCGCCGTCCTGCAGGCCGAGCCGGGCGCCACCCTGCGGCCCTGGTTCGAACGACGTCACCCGGGCCGTGGCGATGACGCGCACCCCGCACCGCTGTGCTGCTGCGGCGAGCGCCGCACACGCGGCGACCGGATCGGCGCACGCCGCGCCCGGGGTCCACGTCCCTCCGACCACCGCCGGGCCGAGCGCCGGTTCGACCTCGCGCAGCGCATCGCCGTCGAGCAGGTGCACGCCGTCGTGCGCTGCTGCCTCGGCTGCGGCGAGCGCGAGCTCGTCGTCGGTGCACGCCGCTGCGACCCGCCCGCACCGGTCGAGTTCGATGTCGGCACCGTCGTCGGCGAGTCGCTCGTAGATCGCGAGGCTCCCCATCTTCAGCACGTCGTCGAGCGCCGGTCGGCGACCCCACCCCGGCGCGTCGATGAGCCCGGCGTTGCGCGAGCTCGCACCACCGCCTACACCGATCGCGTCGACCACCACGACCGCAACCCCGGCCTCGGCGAGGCGCCACGCCGCAGCGAGGCCGACCACCCCGGCGCCGATCACGACGACGTCCGCCCCATGCACCCGGCCGACGGTAGTTCCGGTCCCCCGGCCCGTCGGGTCACACTGGTCGCATGCTCGTGCTGCGCAACGCCCAGCTCACCGACGGCAGGGTCGTCGACGTCACGGCGGCCGGCGGCCTCGTCGTCGCTGTCGCCGCCGCCGGTGGTGCCCCGGTAGCGGGCGCGGAGATCGTCGACCTCGAGGGTCGACTCCTGCTCGCCGCCCCCGCCGAGCCGCACGCGCATCTCGACAAGGCGCTCACCGCCGACATCGTCCCGAACCCCGCCGGCGACCTGCTCAGCGCGATCGAGGCGTGGGTGGCGCGCTACCCCGAGCGCACCGTGGAGGAGATCACCGAACGGGCGCGACGGGCGGCGTTGCGGAGCCTCGCCGCAGGGGTCACCGCGCTGCGCACCCACGTCGACGTCAACGAGGCGATCGGGCTGCGAGGCGTCGACGCGTTGCTAGCGCTCCGCTCCGAGCTCGCCCCGCGCCTCGACCTGCAGGTCGTCGCGCTCGTCGGTCGACCGCTCGACGGCGACGACGGTCGCGCCAATCGTCGACTCCTCGCCGAGGCACTCGAACGCGGCGTCGACGTGGGCGGCGGGTGCCCGCACATCGACGTCGATCCGGCCCGCCACGTCGACCTCGCCCTCGAGGCGGCGGCCGCGGCCGGTCGCCCCGTCGACCTGCACGCGGACGAGAACCTCGACCCGGCTTCCGGTGACCTGCGGCGCCTCGCCGAACGGATCCTCGAGACCGGGTTCCCCCACGGCGCCGTGGCGAGCCACTGCGTGTCCCTCGGTATGTGCGACGAGGCGGAACAGGCGGAGGTCGCTGCGCTCGTCGCTGCGGCCGGCATCGCCGTCGTCACCCTCCCGCAGACGAACCTGTTCCTCCAGGCGCGGGGCGTGCGCACCGCCCCGGCCCGTGGACTCACCGCCGTCGCTGCACTGCTCGACGCCGGTGTGACGGTCGCCGCAGGTGCCGACAACCTGCAGGACCCGTTCAACACGGTCGGCCGTGCCGACCCCTTCGAGACCGCCGCGCTCCTCGTGATGGCTGCGCACCTCGACGTGGGGGCCGCCTACGACGCCGTGTCGAACGCGGCGCGTCGGGCGATGGGGCTGCCGGTTGCCGGGCCCGAGGTCGGCGCGGTCGCCGACCTGCTCGCCGTGGGCGCCCCGACGCTGCGGGCTGCGGTCGCCGATGCACCGGCCGACCGGATCGTGGTGCGGGCCGGGCGGGTCGTCGCGCGCACGACGTCGTCGACGACCTTCGTCTGAGGTCGCTCAGGACCGACCGAAGTCGAACGTGGCGATCTCGGCGAGCTGTTCGCCGAGCCGCACGATCGCCGCGTCGAACAGCTCGCCACCGAGCTCCGCCGACGCACCGGTCGGGTCGCCGATGTGGCCGTCGGGCCCGAAGTCGTCGGCGAGCCAGCCGAAGGGCACCGACCCGCCGAACCGCACGTGACGGTTCGCGGCGAGCCGTTCCGGCACGTTCCGACGGGCGAGACCGAGGTCGACGAGGTCGGGGCGGAGGTGCAGGACGAGGGAGGTCTCGTGCAGCCCGCCGTGCACGCCCATGCCGGCCTCGCCGGCGTCACTCACCCCGCCGGCATCCGGTGGGACGGCCGGGTGCAGGAGGAACGTGCGCAACCCGTGGGCGAGGCGGACCTCCCGCAACGCCACCTGCAGCAACGCCGTGTTGCCCCCGTGCCCGTTGAGGAACACGAGCGTTCCCGCGCCCGTCGTCGCCACGGCACGCGCCACGGCGTCGACCGTGGCGAGCAGGGTCTGCGGGTCGACCCAGACCGACCCGGCGAACCGGGCGTGCTCGTTCGACTTCGTGTAGGCGAGCGGCTCGGCGAGCCACAGGTCGAACGTGTCACCGAACCGGCGAACGGTCTCGGTGGCGACGGCCTCGGCGATGAGCAGGTCGGTGACGAAGGGCAGGTGCGGCCCGTGCTGCTCGACCGCGCCGAGGGGGAGCACGACGATCGACCGCTCGGAGAGCAGCTCGGCGACCTGGGGATGGCGCAGTTCGGCGAGGCGTCGGGTGGCGGGCACGGCGTCACGCTAGCGAGGCGCCGACCCCCCTTCGCGTGTCCCACCTCCCTTGCAGAATGTGCCCATGACCTCCCCCACCCCCGACCTCGATTTCGACCTCGACGACGTCATCCACGAGAGCCAGGTCGACGCCAACCGATGTGGCGTCGTGTGGTTGCTCGCCCGTGGCCTGCAGGCCGAACTCGCCGATCTCCGCGTCGACGACGCGGGGGCGCTGCGCCCTTGCCCCGACATCGCGCCGACCATGGAGCTCCTCGCCGGCCTCACCGACGCGGCGGTCGCTGCGGCCGACACCGTGCGCGAGCTCGCCGGTGGTCCGATGACACCCGAGGACGAGCAGGAGATCCGCACCGCGGGCATCGAGGCGATGACCTTCACGTCCTCGGCCGAGGCGGTGTTGCGGCGTCTGTTCCTCGCGATCGTCGGTGTCGCCGCCGGGTTCCCGGACTCGTCACGTGTCAGTCGGGTCGACCGTGCGGCAGTCGACCAGTGGGCGATCTCCGGTGCGTACCTCCGGTCCTTCCAGGAGGACGGGATCCACCTCATGTCGGCCACCCTCGACGAGCTCGAGGCCGAGCTCGCCGGCATCGTCGCCAGGCTCATCCTCGACGGCGGGTCGCAGTTGCTCATCGACCTCGACACCGACGACGACGACGCCGACACGATCGTCGTCCTGACCGCGGAGGACGGGTCGGTCGTTTACGCGACCTCCGAGGAGGGGTCCGAACCCGTGGCACATCCCGACCCGGTCCACCCCGCCCACGTGGCCGCCCACCTCGTCGAGGCGATATGCGAGCTCGGTGGTGCGGGGATCGAGTCGCTCGAGCGTGTCGGCGTGTTCCTGATCGACGCCGTCGACGACGATCTCGAGGAGTTCGACGACGAGGCGTGACGTCGTCGTCCGACGCAGCGGGCCCGGTGGGCTCGGCGTCGGCCGACGTACAGCGGAGAGGGTGGGATTTGAACCCACGGTCGGGTTGACCCCGACAACGCCTTAGCAGGGCGCCCCGTTCGGCCGCTCCGGCACCTCTCCACGGGTGGCGTCATCGTAGCGGTCCGGTGCCGACCGCTCCCATCGGCCCCTGAGATCTCGGTCGTGAGGTCCCGGGCGCTCGGTGACCGCGTCGGTACGCTCGCAGGGCCCCCGGCCGACACGGTGTCGAGCCGTTCGGTTCCAGGAGGTCGTGTGCGTCGGTTCCGGTGGATTGCGCTCGTGGTGCTCGGACTGCTCGCTGCGGCGTGCGGCTCGGCGGGCGACGACGTCGGCGCACCGACCACGAGCCCCGCACCGACGACCACTATCGCCACCACGACCACCGCCGATCCCCGACCGATCTCCTTCCTCACCGGGCAACGCGTCGAGAACGACGTCGCGCAGCGCCCCTATCTGGTCGTCAAGATCGAGAACTCGCCGCAGGCACGCCCCCAGACGGCGCTGGACCTCGCCGACGTCGTCATCGAGGAGGAGGTCGAAGGCGGGGTGACCCGGTTCTTCGTCATCTTCCAGTCGACGATCCCCGACGACGCCGGACCGGTGCGTTCGGGCCGCTACGTCGACGTCGACCTCGTCACCGGGTTCGGCGAGGTCGGCATGGTCTTCTCCGGCGCCCGCGACGACGTGCTCTACGCGATCCAACGGACACCCGCGATCACGATCACCGAAGACGGCGCCGGGTTCTACCGGCAGTCGGGCCGGTACGCGCCCCACAACCTCTTCGTCGACGCGAAGGCGGCGCTCGCCGAGGTCGTCGGCCTCGGCGCCGAACCGGGCCGTGACCTCGGCTGGGCGTTCTCGACGACCGCTCCCGCTGGCGCGCTCTCCTGCCCGCCCGCCGCGACGACCTGTACCGACCCGGGCGCGTCGATGGTCGTGCAGATGACCGACGAGTGGAAGACCGGGTGGACCTACGACCCGGCCGCCGGGCTCTACCGGCGCGACCAGGACGGCAAGGACTTCGAGGTGACCGGCGGCGGCAGGATCGGCGCAGCGAACGTCGTCGTCCTCGCCACGGGCCGCTACTACAGCGGCGGGTACCCCGAGAGCGAGGCCATCACCGGTCCCGAGGGCGCTCCGGCGGTGATCCTGCGCGACGGCAAGCGCTACGACGCCATCTGGGTGAAGACCACCCAGGAGGCACCGATCGCCCTCCGCACCACCGACGGTCAGCCGTTCCCGCTCAAGCCCGGCCCGACGTGGATCAACCTGCCGGCGGCCCGCAACATGCCCAAGGTCGGCTGAGTCCGCGCGCTCGACCCCGGACCGCCACGATCACGACCGGTCGACTGCGGCCCGGAACCACCCGGCGACGAGTCTCGACGGGTCGGCATCGACCGCGGTGCCGGAGCGCGTCCAGGACCGCGTGCGGTCGGCCGCGTCGACCGGCCCTTCGAGCGTGACCGGCTCGGGGGCGGTCTCGAACCGATCGAGGATCCGCAGCAGCAGATCGGCCGTGGCGAGCGCGTCGTCGAGGGCGTGGTGGTTCGGTTGCAGCCGGACTCCTTCGGCGCGACAGGCCACGTGCAGCTTCGCCCTCGTGGGCACGAGCGTGTCGAGGCCCTTGCGGAGATCGCCGACGGGTACGTCGTAGCGGTCGAACTCCTGGCGGAGCATCCGGGCGTCGAAGGGGAGGTTGTGGGCGCTCACCACCGCTCCGTGGAGCCGGGCGGCGATCTCGGGAGCGAGGGTGCCGAAGTCCGGTGCCCCCTGCAGCATCTCGCCGGTGATCCCGTGGACGTGCGTCGGGCCTGGGTCGCGGCCCGGGTCGAGCAGCGTCGCCCACCGGTCGACCACGCGCCCCCGCAGGTCGAGGGTGACCATCGCGATCTCCACGACCCGGTCCTGCGCACCGAAGCCGGTGGTCTCGGTGTCCATCACGACGATCCGGTCGGTGCGGTCGGTGAGGCGCTCGAGTGCTTCGGCCACGGGCGGGCTGATCGGTCGTCGTGGCACCTCGCCTCCTCCCCTCGCTCACACGGTCGTGCTGGCGGAACGGGGGGGATTCGAACCCCCGGTGCCCGAAGACACGGCCGCTTTCAAGGCGGCTGCATTCGTCCGCTCTGCCACCGTTCCACCGGAGAGTCAACCATGCGGGGGTGACAGCGCCGTGCCCGGCGCCCGTTGCCCCGATGATCCCTTGCCCCGCCCACAGGCTCCCGACCTAGGGTGCACCCATGAGTACGTTCGGCGATTCCGATCCCCTCGAGGACCAGCGGCGCTACGCCGTGATCACCGACGACGCCGTCGACGCGCTCCGTCGCCTGATCGGCGTCCCGATCACCGAGACGGTCGAACCGTGGTGCCACGAGGTCACCCGGGACAGCGTGCGCCACTATGCGCACGGCATCGGTGACGACAACCCGCTGTGGTGCGACCCCGCCTATGCGGCGGCAGGCCCCCACGGTGGGATCGTCGCCCCGCCGTCGTTCATCTTCCCGCTGAACCGGGTGCTGTCGGGCTACGTGGGTGGGCTCCCCGGGATCCACGCCATGTGGGCGGGAGCCAACCTCACCTGGCACGACTGGTTCCGACGTGGCGACGAGATCAGCACCGTCGCCTACCTCAAGGACCTCATCCCCCACGACACCCGCTTCGCAGGCCGGGCGATCCAGCAGATCTACCACGCAGAGTTCCGCAATCAGGACGGTCGGCTCATCGCCGAGGGCGACAGCTGGTGCTTCCGCATCGAACGGGACACCGCCCGGGAGCTCGGCACCAAGTACGACTCGGTCAAGGACCGTGAACCCCGCATGTACACCGACGCGGAGCTCGAGCAGATCTGGGACCTCTACCGCAATGAGCAGGTCCGAGGAGCCGAGGCCCGCTACGTCGAGGACGTGCAGGTGGGCGACGAGCTCCCCCCGATCGTCAAGGGGCCGATGACCGCGACGGGCTTCATCGCCTACGCGCAGGGCTGGGGTGGGCTCTACATCCGAGCGAACAAGCTCGCATGGAAGCAGCTCGAGAAGCACCCGGGCCTCGGCCTCGCCAACGCCATGGGCATCCCCGACGTGCCCGAGCGAGTCCACTGGGAGAACGACCTCGCCACCGATGTCGGCACGCCCGCCGCGTATGACTACGGGCCCGAACGCTGCAGCTGGCTAACCCACCACGTCACCAACTGGATGGGCGACGCCGGGTTCCTCGTCGAGCACCGCAGCGAGATCCGCCGCCACAACCCGGTCGGCGACTGGATGGTGGTGCGCGGCAAGGTCACGGCGATCACCAAGGGCGCCGACGGATCCCCGCTCGTGGAGATCGCCCAGCAGGCCCGTCAGCAGGACGACGAACTGTCGGCGACCGGTAGGGCGTTCGTGCGGCTCCCCAGCCGGGGCTGAACCTCAGGCGTTCGCCGGTCGGCTCCGGCGGAGCTCGGTGCGGAACCGGTCGGAGCTGCGGGCGAGCAGCGCTGCGACCGCGACGATCAGCACGCCCGACACGGCGATGAGCAACGGCGCCCGGCCCTCGCCCGGGAAGAAGTGGCCGATCGCCCACGGCACGTTGATGAGCAGGCCGATGGAGCCGAACAGCGACAGGAGCACCCGGCCGGGTCGCGTGCCCGCTGCGACGAGTGCCACGGCGGTGACGAGGCCGGCGATCGGACCGAGCCCCGTGACCTGCGCTCCCGTCAACGCCGCGCCGCCGACCGTCGCCACGGCGCCCGCCGCCTCGACGAGCGGGGCCCCCCGCACCCGCCCGGACGCTGCGACGACGATCAGCGCGACGCCGATCGACCAGGTGACCGCGCTGGTGGCGATCCCGCCCTGTTCGGCGTAGTAGACGAGCGTCGTCGGGACCCCGAACTGGAGGGCGACGACCGCCGGGGGCAGCGTCGCGATGCGGTCGCCGACACCGAGCTCCACGAAGGGGACGACCGACAGGCCGATCAGCGAGGCGGCCGTGAGGATCGTGAACGGTGGACCGAACGCCCGCAGGTCGTCGGAGAGCACGACCGCGCCGACGACGACGGCGATCGCACCGACGACCTCGGTCACCGGGGCGAGCGGCACCCGCCGACTGAGCCCGACGGCGAGGAACACGGCACCGACCACCCATATGGTGGCGCCGACCCCCACCCGACTCGCCGGCCCGTCGACCAGCGCACCGGCAGCGGTCGCGAGCCCGGCGAAGAACGTGAGCTGTTGCACCGGGCGTTCCTGCCACCAACGGGTCAGGACGCCGTGCGCGACCACGGCGACCGCACCGCCGAGCACGATCGAGGATCCGGCGTCGGAGCCGATGCCGTCGTGCACGATCACCCCGCCGGCGATCGCCGCGGCGGCCGACGCGACGAGCCAGAGGAACCAGCGCATGCGTGCGAACGCCGGATCGTCCGCCTCCGGAGCGGCGACGCCGGCGAGGTGCAGCACTCCGGCCCCACCGGCGCTGATCGCCAGGCGCCCACCGAGACCCAGGTCCGGCCAGTAGCGCGTCACGAGCAGCACGATGCCGATGATCGCGAGCAGTCCGCCGAAGTAGCCGAGCGCCTCCGCGGTCGCAGGGATCCGGCGACCGGGTTCGAGCGCCCGGGGAAGCACCAGCGGGCGCGCAGGGGGTGGGGTCGGCGGAGGAGGTGGGAGCGCCCGGAGACGGTCCTGTTCGAAGGCGAGGACCGCTGCGACGGCGGTCTCGTCGAGCACCCCGGCGTCACGCCAACGTGCGAGGTCGGCCTCGAGGTGCGCGACCGGTGACCGTGCGGGCGTCGTTGGCGGGACCAGGCGCCGGGCGGGCGGATCGGTGTCCGGCGCCGCCGTAGTGCCGAGCCCGTTCGTCCGGCCGACCGAACGTGCCGAGACCACGACCACGACCACGACGAGCACGAGCAGTAGTGCGACCCCGATGATCATCGTGTTCCTCCGCTCCGGCCCGTACCCGGACAGTCTTCCCGTTCCGTGACGATCCATGCAGGGTCGATGGTCCTGCCCTCCGGTCGGCCGGAGGTCGACTGGTACGATCGCCGATCGTGGAGATCGACGAGGCGACCCTCGAGGACCTGCAGCGTCGGCTCCGTCGTGCCGAAGGTCAGGTGCGCGGCGTGCAGCAGATGCTCGCCGAAGGCCGGGACTGCCGTGACGTGGTGACTCAGCTCACCGCCTCCATCAAGGCGCTCGAACAGGTCGGGTTCGGCCTCGTCGCCGCCGGCCTGACCTGGTGCGTGAGCAATCCCGATGCGGCGAAGGCCGAGGGGTACGACCTCGCCGACGTGCAACGCCTGTTCCTGAAGCTGGCCTGAGCGGCGCCGACGTGGACGATCGTTCGCTCACGCGCCTGCTGGACGGGGTCGCGGCGGGGACCGTGACCCCCGACGACGCGTTGCGGGAGCTGCGTCGCCTGCCCTTCGCCGACCTCGGGTACGCGCGGATCGACCACCACCGTCGGATCCGCCAGGGGATCGCCGAGGCGGTCTACGCCCCCGGCAAGACCGCGGAACAGTGCGCGGGCATCGTCGTCGAGCTCCTCGACTCGCCCGACGGCGCCACGCCTGTCGTGCTCACCCGGGCCCACGACACGCAGATCGCTGCAGCGCTCGCTGCCGCACCGGGCGGTCGGGTCGTCGGTTCGACGGTGGTGTGGCGGGCTGCGCCGACCCGTCCCGGGTCGGTGCTCGTCGCCACCGCCGGTACCGCCGACCTGTCGGCTGCGCAGGAGTGCATAGCGGTGCTCGCCGCGAACGGCGTGGCCGCGCGCACGCTCACCGACGTCGGCGTCGCGGGCCTGCACCGGTTGCTCGCGTCGCTCGACGCCCTCGAGGGGATCGACGTCGCCGTCGTCGTCGCCGGCATGGAGGGGGCGCTCGCCACGGTCGTCGGCGGCCTCGTCGAGGTCCCCGTCGTCGCCGTTCCCACGTCGGTGGGCTACGGCGCCGCCCTCGAGGGCGTCACGGCGCTGCTCGCGATGTTGTCGTCGTGTGCCGCCGGGGTGACCGTCGTCGGGATCGACAACGGCTTCGGTGCCGCGTGCGCGGCGCTGCGGGTGCTCCAGACCGTGCACCGGACCGGCCCGCCGTCGTGACCCGCGTCGCGTGGTTCCACCCGTTCTCCGGGGCAGCGGGCGACATGGCCCTCGCCGCGCTCCTCGACGCCGGTGCCGATGCGGCGGCGGTCGAGGCGGCCTGTCGTCGGGTGGTCCCGAACGGCTGGTCGTTGCGCACGAGCGACGTGCTGCGCAGTGGTCTGCGCGGCTGCCATGTGGAGGTCGTCGTCGACGAGGCCCACGAAGACCACGGCCACCACGGCCACCACGAGCACGACCACCACGGCCACCACGAGCACCGGGACGCCGCCGGGATCATCGCCGCGATCACCGCCGCGGGCCTGCCGGACCGGGCGACGTCGCGTGCGGTCGCCGCCTTCGAACGGCTGGCCGTCGCCGAGGGACGCCTCCACGGCATCGACCCGGCGCACGTCACCTTCCACGAGGTCGGCGCCGTCGACTCGATCGTCGACGTCGTCGGCGTGTGCGTCGCCCTCGACCTCCTCGGGGTCGACGTCGTCGCGTCGGCGCCGCCCACGGTGGGCGTCGGCACGATCCGTTCGGCGCATGGCGTGCTCCCGAACCCGCCACCGGCCGTCGTCGAGGTGCTCGCCGGCGTTCCCGTCGTCGGCGTCGACGTCGGCGTGGAGCTCACCACTCCGACCGGCGCGGCGTTGCTCGCGACGCTCGCCGCCGGCCGGTTCGGCGCGATGCCGGCGATGACCGTGCAGACCCAGGGTTGGGGAGCGGGCACGAAGGACATCCCCGGTCGGGCGAACCTGCTGCAGGTCGTTCTCGGCGAGGCGGTCGACGTTCCCGTCGACGGTCGGCTCGAGACGGTCGTCGAGATGTCGACCACGCTCGACGACGTGCGCGGCGAGGTGGTCGGCCACGTCGTCGCCGAGGCGCTCGCCGCAGGCGCGCTCGACGCGTGGTCCGTCGCCACGACCATGAAGAAGGGGCGCCCCGGTGTGGTGTTGACCGTGCTCGCCGCACCGCCCGACGCCGACCGGCTCCGCCGCCTCGTCGCCGCGGAGACCGGCACGCTCGGGATCCGCACGACGACCGTGCAACGGTGGGTCGCCGACCGCCGCGTCGTCGAGGTCGACGTCGACGGGATGCGGGTCCGCCTCAAGGTCGGCCCGTACCGGGCGAAGGTCGAGCACGACGACGCCGTCGCCGTCGCCCGGGAGACCGGACGTCCGTTGCAGGACGTCGTCGCGCTCGCCGAGCGCGCCTACGCCGTCGCTTCGGCCGACGCGAGCTTCCGCCAGAGCGACCGGTAGTTCGGGTACACGAGCACGTCGGGCACCCAGCCCGACGCCCGGAGCTCTCGATGCATCGCCGGCAGGTTCCAGCACGGGATCCCCATGTCGACGTGGTGCTCGATGTGGAGCCCGATGTTGTAGGGGACCATCAGGAACCGTGCGATCGGCGTCTGCCGCACCACGTGGGTGGTCGCCCGCCGGTCGCGGTTGCGTTCCATGCCCCCGTGCTCGGCGATCGCCCGGAGCCGGTTCGTCACCCGCCACTGCGTGAGGTACGGCACGATCCACAGCAGGTACAGCTCGGGGCGCCCGACCACGGTCGCGAGCGCGACGAGCACCACCTGCGTGCCGATGATCCGGGCGGCGGCCGGTCGGGTCCGTGCCCGTCGCAGCCCCCGGAACAGACCGCGCAGCAACGTGAACCCGGTGATCCCGAGCGCGTCACGCATCAACTTGCGACGCAGCGACGCCGGGGTGATCGGATAGCGCGCGTACAACGGGACGTCCGGCTCCTCCGGCCCCATCTCGTCACGGTGGTGGGCGATGTGGCCCCGCCGGTACAGCTCGAAGGGGACGAACGCCGGGCAGGACAGCAGCCACTTGCCGACGACGTCGTTCACCGTCCGGTTCGAGAACAGGGTCCGGTGCACGGCCTCGTGGGCGAGCGTGTTGCACTGCACGATCGTGCGACCGCAGAGCACGAACGCCACCGCGTACCCGAGCGGGTGGGCGACGGTGACCGCCCCGACGAGCACGACGGCGACCTGCAGGTACATCGACGCCACCGCCACCGCGGACCGCAGGTTGCGGACGCGACGCAACTCCTCACGGATCGGCGGGCGTGCCTTCGCGTTCTCGAAGAGCCGATCGGTGGGCAGCACGTCGGGCAGCAGCTCACCCGGGGGGACCATCCCTCCGAGGTGCCGTCTCGGACGGGTCGGGGCCTGCGTGACGTGCAGCACGTCGCCGATGGTACCGGCGCTCGGTCGGGTGCGACTCAGCCGAGGAGACGGAGCGCGCCGGTGGTGTGGGTGAGCGCCGCCCGGAGCGCGGTGACGAACGCGACCGGCTGGTCGGCCATCAGGTGGTGGCGGGCCTCGGGGACCCACACCTCGAACGGCGGCTCCCGCAACGCGTCGCGGACCCGTTGCGCGATGTAGGCCGGCACCACCCGGCTCTTCTCCCCGTGGATCGCGGCGACGGGGACGTCGATCTCGGCGAGGTAGTCGCCGAACCACCGGTCCCACGTGCGGGCGAACAGGCGCCAGTCGAACTTCCATGCCCACCCGGTGACGGCGCCGTCGTCCGGACGGGTCGGGTCGTCGGCGCCGCCCGGCCCGACCGGCCGCACCGACGTCTCTGCGATGTGGCGCACCATCCACGTGTTCTCGCACGCCTGGCGCGGGATCAGCTTGAACCGCGACACCGCCTCCGCACGGGTCGCGTACGTGCGGCGGTTCTGGAAGTGCCGACCGCTGCGGCTGCGTTCGTCACGGGCGCGGACACCGATGTCACACAGCACCGCCGCCCGCACGTCACGCCCGGCGAGCGCGGCGGCGGTCCCCACGACGGTCGCGCCGAGGCTGTGCCCGACGAGGACCGGTGGCGGCGTCCCCGCACCGGCGGCAGCCGCGGCGACGGCGAGCACCTCCGCTGCCCAGGTCTCGGTCCGGTACGCGTCCCGCCAGTCGGAATCACCGTGGCCGGTGAGCTCGGGGGCGATCACACACCACTCGTCGGTGAGGAACGGGGCGAGCGGCGCCCACCAGCGGGCGTGCGCGGCACCGCCGTGCACGAGCACCAGCGGCGGCCGGCCCGGGTCTCCCCAGCGCAACCAGTGCACCCGGGCACCCTCGACGGTGGTGTGCCCCTCGTCGGGGACGACGGCGAGGTGGTCGTGGAACCAGGCGGGTGCGTCGCCCGTGGCGCCGTGGTCGCCGTGCTCGGTCACGGCGGCACGGTAGCCCCACCCGACCGCAATAGGGTGACCGCTCGTGCCCACGGACGCCGCTGTCCCGACCCCTCCGGTGGCGAAGCGCGTGCCCGTCGCGGTGACCACTCACGGCCACACCCGCGTCGACCCCTACGCCTGGTTGCGTGACCGGGACTCCGACCCGGACGTGCTCGCCCACCTCGAGGCGGAGAACGAGTACACCGCGGCCGCGACGGCGCATACCGCCGACCTGCAGGAGCGCCTGTTCGAGGAGATCCGCGCCCGCATCCAGGAGACCGATCTCTCGGTACCGGTGCGCAACGGCCCGTGGTGGTACTACGTGCGCACCGAGGAGGGCCGGCAGTACGCGATCTCGTGTCGGCGTGCCGCGGCGACGGACGGTTCGTGGGACGACGCCGCGCCGGAACAGGTGCTCCTCGACGAGAACGTCGAGGCCGAGGGGCACGACTACTTCGCCACCGGTGTCTTCGACGTGAGCCCGGACCACGCACACCTGGCGTTCGCGGTCGACTGCGACGGCGGCGAACGGTACGACCTCCGGTTCCGGGACCTCGCCACGGGTGCCGACCTGCCCGACCGCATCGACGGCGTCTACTACGGCTCGGCGTGGTCACGGGACGCCCGGTACTTCTTCTATGTGCGCCCTGACGTGGCGATGCGCCCCTTCGAGGTGTGGCGGCACGAGCTCGGCACGGACACCGATCGCGACGTGCTCGTGTTCCGTGAGGACGACGAACGGTTCTACGTGTCGGTCGGTCTCGGCCGGGACCACCGCTACCTCTACGTGAGCGCCGGGTCGAAGGTCACCGACGAGACCTGGTTCCTCGACGCCGGCGACCCGACGGGCACCTTCACCTTGGTCGAACCGCGCGAGCAGGGTGTCGAGTACGGCGTCGCCCACCACGACGGCCGGTTCTTCGTGCTCACCAACGCCGAGGGGGCGGTGAACTTCGAGCTGCGGGTCACCCCGGTCGACGCACCGGGTCGGGCGAACTGGCAGCCGGTGATCCCGCACCGCGACGACGTGAAGCTGTCGGGGGTGCTGCCGTTCCGGGACCACCTCGTCATCGAGGAGCGGGTCGGCGGGGTCACACAGCTCCGGGTGCGTCGCCTGCTCGACGACGTCGACCACGTCATCGAGCAACCGGAGTCGGTGTGCACCGTGCACAGCGGCGCGAACCCCGAGTTCGACACGACGACGTTCCGCTACGGCTACCAGTCGATGCGGACACCGTCGTCGGTGTTCTCCTACGACCTCGAGGCACGAGAGCGCACGCTGCTCAAGCAGCAGCCGGTCCTCGGCGGCTTCGACCCGGCGGGCTACACGACCGAACGGCTGTGGGCGACCGCCGCCGACGGCGTGCGCGTCCCGATCAGCGTCGTGTACCGCAACGGCCTGGTGCGCGACGGTTCGGCCCCAGCGCTGCTCTACGGCTACGGGAGCTACGAGGCGTCGATGGACCCGGGCTTCAGCTCGATCCGACTGTCGCTGCTCGACCGCGGGTTCGTGTACGCCATCGCGCACGTGCGCGGCGGCGGCGAGATGGGCCGGCTCTGGTACGAGGACGGAAAGTTCCTCAACAAGCGCAACACCTTCACCGACTTCGTCGCCTGCGCCCGCCACCTCGTCGCCGAGGGGTGGACGTCGTCGGACCGGCTCGCGATCCGGGGCGGCTCCGCGGGCGGTCTGCTCATGGGTGCGGTCGCGAACATGGCCCCCGACCTGTTCGGCTGTGTCGTCGCCGAGGTCCCCTTCGTCGACTGTCTGAACACGATCCTCGACCCGTCGCTTCCGCTCACCGTGCTCGAGTGGGAGGAATGGGGTAACCCGGTCGCCTCCGAGGAGTTCTACGAGGAGATGGCGTCCTACGCCCCCTACGAGAACGTCGTCGCACAGGCGTACCCGCCGATGCTCGTCACGGCCGGCCTGAACGACCCCCGCGTGAGCTACTGGGAGCCGGCGAAGTGGGTCGCCCGCCTACGGGTGACCGCCACGAACTCGCCGCGCATCCTCCTCAAGACCGAGATGGGGGCCGGGCACGGTGGCCCGTCGGGCCGCTACGACGCGTGGCGCGACGAGGCGTTCGTGCTCTCGTTCGTGCTCGACACGTTCGGCCGCGGCTGAGGTGGTGGCCGCTGCGCCGCCTGTACGGTGAACGGCGTGGATCAGCGTCTCTACTTCCGCCAGGTGCTCGCCGGTCGTGACACCGCCCGCACGCACGACGTCGCCCGTCAGATGGTGAACTTCCAGTACCTGATCGGCGACCGGGAGACCGGCGACGCCCTCGTCGTCGACCCGGCCTACGACGTCGCCGGCCTGCTCGACCTGCTCGAGGCCGACGGGATGCGCCTCGGTGGCGTGCTCGTCACCCACTACCACCCCGACCACATCGGCGGATCGTTCTTCGGGCACACCGTCGAGGGGATCGCCGCCGTGCTCGAACGGGCTCCGGTGCCGATCCACGTGCAACGGCCCGAGGCCGACGGTGTCGTCAAGGTCACGGGCGTGTCGCACGACGACCTCGTGCTCCACGACTCCGGCGACATCGTCACCGTCGGTGAGATCCCGATCGAGCTCATCCACACGCCCGGCCACACGCCGGGCAGCCAGTGCTTCCTCTGCGACGGACACCTCGTCGCCGGCGACACGTTGTTCCTCGAGGGCTGCGGCCGGGTCGACCTGCCGGGTGGCGACCCGGAGGAGATGTTCCGCTCGATCCACACCCGACTCGCCCGGATCCCCGACGACACGGTGCTCTTCCCGGGCCACCTCTACGCCCCGGAGCCGTCGGCGCCGATGGGCGAGGTGCGCGCGTCGAACTACGTGTACCGCTTCACCACGCTCGACCAGTGGCGGATGGTGATGGGCGGCTGAGCCGCCCGACGGAACGGCGCTCGCCGGTTCAGGCGAACGCGGCGAACAGCTCCTCGACCGCCTTCAACTGGCCACCACTCGTCGAGGACGGGACGAGGATCGGGGTGCTGACCCCGGCGTCGAACCACGCCTCGACTCCTTCCCGGACCTCCGCCACCGAGCCGTAGAGGGTGCACGACGACAGCCAGCGCTCCGACATGTAGGAGGTGACGTCGTCGCGGCGGCCCTCGGCGAGCGCCTGCTCGATGGCCGTCATCTCCTCCTCGTACCCGGCCTGCTTCCAGTAGTTGCGGTAGTTGGGCAGTGCCACGTAGCCGGTGAGGGTGGCCCGGTTCCGGTCCGCCGCGGCGGCCCGGTCGTCGTCGATGACCGTCGGGATCATGTTGCCGACGAGGAACCCGGCGGCCTGCCGGTCGGCGGGGATGCGGGCGATCGACCGGGGCATGTCGTTGCGGGACGCGTTCGCCCACACCGCACCCTCGGCGATCGCGACGGAGAGGTCGACCATCTTGTCGCGGAGGGTGGCGAGCACGATCGGGGGAAGCGGCCCCGAGCCCTTCTCGCCCTTGCGCAGCGCTGCGACGTAGTCGCGGGTGTCCGACAGCGGCTTGCCGACGGCTGCGCCGAGCCGTTCGTGGACGGGGCCGTGGCTGACACCGATGCCGAGCCGGAACCGGCCGCCGGAGATCTCCGAGATGTAGCTGGCCTGTGCCCCGAGCTGCGCGGGGTGCTGCAGGTAGATCGGCTGGATCGACGTGCCGAACTCGATCGTCGACGTCGTGTGGGCGATCGACAGGCACAGGCCCATCGCGTCGCCGAGACTCGGGCAGTAGATCCCGGTGAAGCCGCGCCGCTCCGACTCGACGGCGATGTCGACGACCTGGCGGCGACGGCCGGGAACGGCGGCGAGGGAGAGGGCGGGCATGCGCGTCATGAGCGGGCACGTTAGACGGCCCCCTTCGCCGTCGTCGTCGGGGTGTCCACCGGAACGAACATCCGTTCGGATAGAATCGACCCGCCATGTCGCCGCCAGCGTCCACCGGCTCGCCCACGCTCCCCCCGGAGCGACGGCGGATCGCCGCCGAGATCCGTGACATCGCGGTCGCCGACGAGCTCGGGCAGTCGTTCCTGCCGTACTCGCTGTCGGTCATCACCGCCCGCGCCCTGCCCGACGTGCGCGACGGGCTCAAGCCCGTGCAACGACGGATCCTCGTCACGATGGACCAGCTCGGGTTCCGGCCGACCGCACCGCACCGCAAGTCGGCGAAGATCGTCGGCGAGACGATGGGCTCCTACCACCCCCACGGCGACTCGGCGATCTACGAGGCACTCGTCCGGCTCGGCCAGGACTTCTCGATGCGTGTCCCCCTCGTCGACCCGCACGGCAACTTCGGCACCCTCGACAACGGCCCGGCCGCCTCCCGCTACACCGAGTGCCGCCTCGCCGCCGCCGCGATGACGATGCTCGCCGAGCTCGACGAGGACACGGTCGCATGGCGGCCCACCTACGACGGCGAGGGCACCGAACCCGAGTACCTGCCGGCCCGACTCCCGAACCTGCTCGTCAACGGTGCGGCCGGCATCGCCGTCGGCATGGCGACGAACATGGCACCCCACAACCTCGGCGAGGTCGTCGAGGCGTTGCGGCTCGTGCTCCGTCGACCGCAGCGGCCACCGACGGTCGACGAGCTGATGGCCCGCCTCCCCGGCCCCGACTTCCCCGGTGGCGGCGTCGTCGTCGACGACGGCGGCCTGCGCGAGGCGTACAGCACCGGCCGCGGGTCGGTCCGCATGCGGGCCGTCGCCGAGGTCGGCCAGGTGTCCGCCCGGCGCACCGGGATCGTCATCACCGAGCTCCCCTTCATGGTCGGACCCGAACGGGTCGTCGGGCGCATCCGCGAGCTGGTGCGTTCGGGGAAGCTGCCGGCGATCACCGGGGTCGACGACTACTCCGACCGCCACAACGGTCTGCGCATCCAGATCGAGCTCCGTTCCGGTACGAACGGCCACGCCGTCCTCGCCGAGCTCTACCGGCTCACCCCCCTCGAGGAGACCTTCACGATCAACAACGTCGCCCTCGTCGACGGGGTGCCGACCACCCTCGGCCTGTACGAGCTGTGCCGGCACTTCCTCGAGCACCGGCTCGACGTCGTCGTCCGGCGGACGGCGTTCCGGCTCGCCAAGGCCCGCGACCGCGCCCACCTCGTCGAAGGGTTGCTCATCGCGCTCGACGCGATCGACCGGGTCGTCGCGATCATCCGCGGCTCGGCCGACGTCCCGACCGCCCGCACCGCCCTGCAGGACGAGCTCGGCCTCAGCGAGGTCCAGGCGAACGCGATCCTCGACATGCGGCTCCGTCGGCTCACCGCGCTCGAACGGGGTGAGCTCGCCGACGAGCTCGCCACCCTGCGTGCCAGCATCGCCGAGTACGAGGAGATCCTCGGTTCGGAGGACCGCCGGCGCCGGGTCGTCGAGGAGGAGCTCGTCGAGCTCGGCCGGGAGCTCGGAACCCCCCGGCGGACGCGCATCGTCGGCACCGACGATGCGCCGCGGGTCACCGCCGGCGACGCCCCCACCGACTTCGAGGTGGGCGACGACCCGTGCGTGGTCACCCTCGCAACGTCCGGGGCGGTCGGTCGTGAGCCGGCCGGTTCGTCCCACAGCGGCCGCCTCGGCCGTCACGACGTGGTCCGCGCCGAGGTCGCCACGTCGAACCGTCAGCTCGTCCGGGTCGTCACTGATCGCGGACGGGTGCTCGGGGTGCCCGCCCACGACGTCCCCGAGGTCGCCGGTCGCAGCCGCGGTGCAGCGGTCGGCGAGCTCTTCTCCCTCGTGACCGGGGAGCGGGTCGTCGGCCTGTTCGCTCCCGCCGCCGACGACGTCGACCCGATCGTGCTCGTGACCGCCGCCGGGGTCGCGAAGCGGGTCCCCCTCACCGAGCTCGAGGCGGCCCGCGACGGCGGCACGCTCCTGCAGCTCGCCGACGGCGACCGGCTCGTCGCCGCGTTCGTCGCCCCCGACGACGCCGACGTCGCACTCGTCACCGCGGAGGGCCGGGTACTCCGCACCGGCGTCGCCGGCGTGCCCGTGCAGAGTCGAGGCGCTCGAGGGGTCGCGGGCATGAGGCTGCGCGACGGCGACCGGGTCGTCGCCGCCGGCCGGGCGGACGACGACGGCGTGGTGCTCACCGTCACCGTCGGCGGCGGGGCCAAGCTCACCGGCCTCGCCGAGGTCCCCCGCCAGGGTCGGGCCACCGGCGGGGTCCGGCTCGTGAAGCTGCGGCCCGAGGACGTCGCCGTGCAGTACGCGCTCGTCGCCGGTCCCGAGCCGCTCACCGCCGTGATGGGGCAGCTCGACGCCCCCGACAAGCCCGACCCCGCACCGATCCCCCTGCCGCTCGACCCGACCCGCCGCGACGGCACGGCCATGCGCACCCTCCGCCCGGTGCTCGCCGCCGGCAAGGCGAGGTGGTGACGCCGATGGCGCGCACGGGGAGCGCGTACGACGCGGGCGCCATCCAGATGCTCGAAGGGCTCGAGGCGGTCCGGAAGCGCCCGGGCATGTACATCGGCGGCACCGGGTCCGAAGGGCTCTCCCACCTGCTGTGGGAGCTCATCGACAACGCCATCGACGAGGCCGCCGCGGGGCACGCCGCCCGGGTGACCGTGCTGTTCTGGCCGGACGGCTCCTACGAGGTGCGCGACGACGGCCGCGGCATCCCCATCGACCGGCACCCGAAGAAGAAGGTGTCGGCCCTCGAGGTCGTCTTCACCGAGCTCCACGCCGGCGGCAAGTTCGGCGGCGGCGCCTACACCGCGTCCGGTGGCCTGCACGGGGTCGGCGCATCGGTCGTGAACGCTCTCGCCCGGCAGGTCGTCGTCGAGGTCGACCGTGACGGGAAGACGCACCGCCTCGCGTTCGTCGACCGGGTCGCCGGCACGTTCGAGGACGGCAGGTTCCGTCGAGGCCACGACCTCGAGGTCGTCGGACGGGTGAAGCCCGGGGTCACGGGCACCCGCGTCCGGTTCTGGCCCGACACCGCCCTGTTCTCGCCCGACGCGACGATCTCCTACCCCGAGGTCCGGGAACGCGTCGCGCAGATGTGCTTCCTCGTGCCCGGCCTCGAGGTCACCCTCGTCGACCACCGCGAGGGTGCGTCGGGTGAACCGGAACGCTTCTCCTCCAAGCGCGGTCTCGTCGACTACGTGGAGCACCTCAGCGTCGGCGAGTCGATCACCGACGTGGTGACCATCACCGGAACGGGCACCTTCACCGAGAACGTGCCCGTCGACGGCCGGATGACCGAGGTCGAACGCACCTGCGGCGTCGAGCTCGCCCTCCGCTGGGTGAAGGGGTTCGAGACGAAGATCGTGAGCTTCGTGAACACGATCCCCACCACCGACGGCGGCACCCACGTCGCCGGGTTCGAACGGGCGATGACCTTCGCGCTGAACGCCGAGCTCCGCCTCGACGAGGCGAAGAAGCTGAAGCGGTTCAAGGACGAGGCCCGCGCTACCCGTGAGGACGTGCAGGAGGGCCTCGTCGCCGTCCTCAAGGTCGTCGTGCCCGAACCGCAGTTCCGCGGGCAGACCAAACGTGAGCTCGGCACACCGAAGGTGCAGTCGATCACCTACGACGTCGTGAAGTCCGGCGTCGTCGACTGGGTCACGACCTCGGGCCGGAAGTCCCACGTGAACGCGCTGCGCGACAAGGTGATCGGCGCGATCGAGGCCCGGCTCGTGTCGCGCCAGCAAAGGGAGCTCGTCCGCCGCGCCTCCTCGCTCGGGTCGACCGGCCTGCCCGACAAGCTCGCCGACTGCCGGTCGACCGCCGTCGCCGACACCGAACTCCTCATCGTCGAGGGCGACTCGGCCGCCGGACCGACCAAGAGCGGCCGTAACGCCGAGTTCCAGGCGGTGCTCCCGATCCGCGGCAAGATCCTCAACGCCGGCAAGGCGACCCTCAAGCAGGTGCTCGAGAACGCCGAGGCGGAAGCGCTCTTCACTGCACTCGGCGGCGGGTCGGGCGCCGAGTTCGACCCGGCTGCCTGCCGGTACGGGCGGGTGGTGATCCTCGCCGACGCCGACGTCGACGGGGCGCACATCCGCTGCCTGCTCCTCACCCTCTTCTACGGCTACCTGCGCCCTTTGCTCGAACAGGGCCGGGTGTTCGTCGCGATGCCGCCGCTCTACACGATCACCGAACGACGGGCCGCTCGCACGGACGACGGGCCGGACACCGCCGCCGAGGGTCGGCGCTCGAAGCGCACGAAGGGCGAGAAGACGAAGCACTACGCCTACGACGACGCCGACCGGGACCGGATCTGCGCGGCGCTCGACGCGGCCGGGGTCGGCTATTCGATCGGCCGGAACAAGGGCCTCGGTGAGATGGACGTCGACGAGCTCGCCACCACGACCCTCGACCCGGAATCCCGTGTGCTGCGCCGTGTGACGTTGCGCGACGGGGCGGAAGCGGCCGAGGCGGCCCGCATGTTCGACGTGCTCATGGGCCGTGAGGTCGCCCCCCGCAAGGACTGGATCGTCGACCGTGCTGCGTTCCTCGATCGGGAATCGCTCGACATCTGACATCTGTCGATTCGGTCTCGTCGCGAACCGGCTCCGGCCGATAGGATGCGCCGAGCCGGAATCCCGGCCATCGAGTCGCCGGGTCCGCAGCGGAGCGGGCCCGACCGAGCAAGGACGACCACCCCGATGACCAAGGTTTGGATCGACCAGGACCTCTGCACCGGCGACGGCCTCTGCGCCGAGATCTGCCCGGACGTGTTCTTCGGCCAGGACGACGGCCTCTACTACGTGAAGGAAGAGGCGTCGCACTTCGGCTCGCAGACCCTCTACGACGGCAAGGCCAACTCGGCCGGCGCCGACGGTCAGGCCCGGATCCCCGACGGGATGCTCGACAGCGTGATCGAAGCCGCCGAGGAGTGCCCCGGGGAGTGCATCTTCATCGAGGTCGAGTGACCCGTTGAGGTACGACGACGCAGCGGCCCCCTCCGAGGAGGGGGCCGTCGCGCGTCTACGGGCACGAGGCACCGACGCTCGACGCCGCCTGGCGACCATCGTCGAGCAGGCCCTCGACGCCGTGTTCGAGTCGAACTTCGACGTGCGCAGCGCGTGGGAGGCCCTCGAACTGCTCGACGCCCCCGAGACCCGGGTGAAGGAGAGCGTCGCCCGTCGAGCGACGGAGTGGGCTGCGACCCGGGCGGTCGTGCGGGTCGGCAGCCGGTTCGGCGCCCGTGTGGCCGGCCGTCTCGCCGTACCGGTCGGGCTCGCGCTCGAGTTCGGGTTCGCCGCGCGGGACGGGGTGCGGGAGTTGCAGGTGCTCGCCGGGTTCCTCGTGCACCGGCTGCGGGCCGCCGGCCATCCGGTCGACCGGGAGTTGGTGCGACGTGCGACGCTCGCCGTCTACCTCGAGCCGGCGCGTCGCCCCGACCTGCGCACCCCGGTGGCCCGTCGTGCGTTGGCGGTCGCCCGGGTGTGGTCGGTCGACGCGATCCCGCTCACCGATCGTCGCCGCCAGCAGCGAACCCGTGCCCGGGTCGATTTCATCGCCCGGCTCGACCTCGACGTGCTGCACCACGACTGGGTGCTGGCCAGCGCGGTCGACGTCGGTGACGTCCCGCACCGCCCGCACCCGCCGGGCGAGTTGCCGCCCGGTCGACCGGACTGATCGGGCCTCAGTCGTCGAAGCCGGCGCAGGCCCGGCAGGCGATCTCGCTGCCGTGGCGCTCCTCGGCGAGGAGCCGGTCGTCGTCGGTCTGGTACTGCGGGGTGTCGTGTCGTTCGGTGCGCGAGTCGCCCGTTCGGCCCGAGGCGCTGTTCCGCACCTTGGTGCGCATCGGGTCCGCCCGCCATGCGTCGTCGCCCCAGGAGGCGCCGAGGTCGACGATCGTCCCCGGTGTGGTGACGGTCTCGAGGCAGCGCAGGCCGGCCTCGACGAGTGCTCGCTGCCCGTCGGGGTCGTGCGGCTTCCCGGTCGTGTGACCGAGCGGGAAGTCGACGAACGCGCCACGCGGCACCGCCGCCGACGCCGTGATCGACCAGGCGGACGTCATCGAGACCGTCGGGATCCCGGCTTCTTCGAGGGTTCGTGCGATCAGACCGACCGACTGGTGGCAGACCGGTCAAACCGGGACGAGGAGGACGACGTCGACCCCCTGGGCGACCATGCGGTCGCGGAGCGTCGGGGCGAGTTCCTCGCGCACGCGACGTGCCGAGTAGATCCCGCCCATGAACGTGTACGCCTCGGGAGCGAGACCGCCGATCACCCCCTGCTCGACGAGCCGGTGCAACGGTTCGAGCGGGAACACGACGTTGACGTCCTGCCGGGCGTCGGTGAGGTCGTAGGCGAAGTGGGTGACCCGCAGGTCCTCCGCCGGGGTGTCGGTGCCGATCACCCGGTAGGAGTGGTCGTCCTTGAAGTGGAAGGCGATCTGGCCGGCCCGGTAGATCCCACCGGAGGCGATCAGGCCGACCGTGCAGTCGGCGAGCGGCTTCGTCATCGGGGCCCACGGCACCGGACCCTCGTTGTGCACCCACGCATACGGCGGGTACCCGAGCGTGTCGTAGGTGTCCCGGGTGACCTGGATGTAGTCGACGGCCTGCGGCGGGGCGTTCATCACGTCGGAGGCTAGACGCCCGGGCTAGGGTCGGGCATCGCCACAACGCGCTGTGGGAGAGCGTCCACCCCGCCAGGGTGGGCCGCCGAAGGAGCAACCGCCCCGGAATCTCTCAGGCAGAAGGACCGCAGTGTCGGGCGACTCTGGAAAGCAGCGGCGGTCCCCGGACCGGCCGCTCACCGACGGGGGAAGCCGGGAGACCGGTGAAACTCTCAGGTACCGAGACAGAGGGGGCGTCGACGAACCGACGCGCAACGAGGAGCCCTCGTGTCCACCCCCCGCCGGACCTGCCTGTACGACCTGCACCTCGCCAACGGCGGGCGCATGGTCGACTTCGCCGGCTGGGAGATGCCCCTCCGCTACGGACCCGGCCCGGTCGCCGAACACGAGGCGTGCCGCAGCGGCGCCGCGCTCTTCGACGTCTCCCACATGGGGATCGTCGAGATCTCCGGCCCTGACGCCGCCCGCCGTCTCGAGGCGGTGCTGCCGGCGGCCGTGTCCGCACTGGCCCCGGGCACGCTCAAGTACAGCTTCCTGCTCGACGCCGACGGCGGGGTCGTCGACGACGTGATCGTCACGGGTGGCCCTGGACCCGATGGGCCGGTGACGCTCGTCGTGAACGCGGGGAACACCGTCGAGGACCTCGTCCACCTGCGACTTCACCTCGCCGACGACCTCACCATCAGCCATCGCGACGACCTCGCGCTCGTCGCCCTGCAGGGACCGACCGCGGCCGACGTGCTCGCCCGGTTCGACCCCGGCCCGTCGGCGCTCGGGTTCATGCAGGCCGGCGGGGCGACGATCGGCGGGATCGAGGTCGACGTGACCCGGTCCGGGTACACGGGCGAGGACGGGTTCGAGCTCATGGTCGCCGTCGACGAGGCGGTCGAGCTGGTGGAGGGTCTGCTCGCCACCGGTGCCGTGACCCTCGCCGGCCTCGCCGCCCGGGACAGCCTCCGGCTCGAAGCCGGGTTGTGCCTGCACGGCCACGACCTCGACCGCACGACCACACCCGTCGAGGCGGGCCTCGTCTGGGCGATCCCGCCGGGGCGCCGTCGGGACGGCGGGTTCCTCGGCGCCGAGGTCGTGGCTCGCCGGCTCGCCGACGGTCCGCTGCGCCACCGGGTCGGCATCCGGCCGGTCGGTCGCAAGCCCGTGCGGGACGGTGCGGAGCTCCGCACGGCCACCGGCGAGGTCGTCGGCACGGTCACGAGCGGCGGGTTCGGGCCGACCCTCGGCGCACCCGTGGCCATGGGCTACGTGACCGCCGGGCACCACGAGCCGGGCACCGAGCTCGTCGCGGATGTCCGCGGCACCGACGTGCCCGTCGCCGTGACGGCCCTCCCCTTCGTCCCCCACCGCTACTACCGCCCCTGACCGATTGGAGCCCCCCGTGGACCGCCCCACCCTCGTCGACCTCGAAGACCACGACGGATTCCTCAGCCGTCACCTCGGCTGCGACGCGGCCGACGTCGCCCGAATGCTCGACGTGCTCGGCGTGGCGTCGCTCGACGCCCTCCTCGACGAGGCGGTGCCCGAGGCGATCCGCCTGCGCGCCCCGCTCGCCCTGCCCGGGCCGCGCACCGAGGCCGACGCCACCGCCGCGCTCCGGGCGCTCGCCGACCGGAACACGGTCACGACGTCACTCATCGGACGCGGGTACTCGGGCACGATCACCCCACCGGTGATCCTGCGGAACGTGTTCGAGAACCCGGCCTGGTACACCGCCTACACGCCGTACCAGCCGGAGATCGCGCAGGGTCGCCTCGAGGTGCTCCTCGGCTTCCAGACGATGGTCGCCGACCTCACCGGCATGCCGATCGCGAACGCATCGATGCTCGACGAGGGCACGGCCGCGGCCGAGGCGATGACCCTGTGTCATCGGGTCGGATCGTCGGGCTCCGACGTGTTCGTCGTCGATGCCGACTGCCATCCGCAGACCCTCGACGTCATCCGCACCCGCGCCGAACCGCTCGGCATCGACGTGGTCGTCGCACCGGTGGAGGACATCGGCGGGATCGCGTGCTTCGGGGCACTCCTGCAGTACCCGGGGTCGAGCGGTGCGGTGCGTCCCCTCGTCGCCGTCGTCGACGCCGTGCACGCCGCCGGCGGGCTGGTCGTCGTCGCCGCCGACCTGTTGGCCCTCACCCTGCTCGAGGCGCCGGGTACCTGGGGGGCCGACGCCGTCGTCGGGTCGACGCAACGCTTCGGGGTGCCGATGGGGTTCGGCGGTCCGCACGCCGGGTTCCTCGCTGTGCGCGACGACCACAAGCGGTCCCTGCCCGGCCGTCTCGTCGGCATGTCGGTGGACACGGCCGGGCGTCCGGCGTTGCGGCTCGCGCTCCAGACCCGCGAGCAGCACATCCGGCGGGAGAAGGCCACGTCGAACATCTGCACGGCGCAGGTGCTGCTCGCGGTGATCGCCGCGCTGTACGCGGCGTGGCACGGTCCGGACGGGCTGCGCCGGATCGCCGAGCGGGTGCACCGGCTCACCGCCGTGCTCGCGGCAGGGTTGCGAGCCGGCGGGGTCGACGTGGTGACCGGGGCGTTCTTCGACACGGTGACCGTGTCGGTGCCGGGGCGGGCCGACGCCGTGCTCGCCGCCGCCGCCGGGCGCGGCATCGACCTGCGGCTCGTCGACGCCGACACGCTCGGCGTCGCACTCGATGAGACGACGACCCGAGCGGTCGTGGCCGACCTGTGGCAGGCGTTCGGGGTGACCGTCGGCGTCGACGACGTCGACCGTTTCGACACCGAGGTCACGCCGGTGATCCCCGCGGAACTCGCCCGCACCACCCCGTTCCTCACCCACGAGTTCTTCGGCAGCTACCACACCGAGACGGAGATGCTCCGCTACCTGCGTCGCCTCGCCGACCGGGACTTCGCGCTCGACCGGGGGATGATCCCGCTGGGGAGCTGCACGATGAAGCTGAACGCCACCGCCGAGATGCAGCCGGTCACCTGGCCGGAGTTCGCGACGCTGCATCCCTTCGGCCCGCCGGAACGGTCGGCCGGGTACCGCACGATGATCGCCGAGCTCGAAGCGGCCCTCGCCACCTGCACCGGCTACGACGCCGTGTCGGTGCAGCCGAACGCCGGGTCGCAGGGGGAGCTCGCGGGCCTGCTCGCGATCCGCGGCTACCACCGTGACCGCGGCGACCTCGCCCGGACCGTCTGCCTGATCCCGTCGTCCGCGCACGGCACGAACGCGGCCTCGGCGGTGATGGCCGGGATGCGGGTCGTGGTCGTGAAGTGCGACGACGACGGCAACGTCGACCTCGGCGACCTCGAGGCCCGGGCCGCCGAACACGCCGCCGAACTCGCTGCGGTGATGATCACCTACCCCTCCACGCACGGCGTGTACGAGGCGACCGTCGGCGAGATCTGCGAGCTCGTGCACCGCTACGGCGGGCAGGTGTACGTCGACGGTGCGAACTTGAACGCGTTGGTGGGTGTTGCCCGGCCGGGTGCCTTCGGCGCCGACGTTTCGCACCTGAACCTGCACAAGACGTTCTGCATCCCCCACGGCGGCGGCGGGCCCGGGGTCGGCCCGGTCGCCGTGCGGGCGCACCTCGCGCCGTACCTGCCCGGTTCGACGGCGGTGCCAGCGATCAGCGCGGCGCCGTTCGGTTCGGCGTCGATCCTGCCGATCAGCTGGATGTACGTGACGATGATGGGTGCGGAGGGCCTCACCCGGGCGACGACGGGGGCGATCCTCGCGGCGAACTACGTCGCCGCCCGGCTCGAGGCGCACTATCCGGTGCTCTACCGGGGCGAATCCGGCCGGGTCGCGCACGAGTGCATCCTCGACATCCGCCCGCTGAACGTGGCGACGGGGATCACCGTGGACGACATCGCGAAGCGTCTCATCGACTTCGGCTTCCACGCGCCGACGGTGAGCTTCCCGGTGGGGGGCACGTTGATGGTCGAACCGACCGAGTCGGAGTCCCTCGCCGAGCTCGACCGGTTCTGCGACGCGATGATCGCGATCCGCCACGAGATCGACCGTGACCCGTCGATCCTCCGCAACGCCCCGCACACCGCCGAGGACCTGCTCGTCGACGAATGGGACCGCAGCTACACGCGGGAGGCGGCGGCGTTCCCCGCCGACGGCCAGCGCCGGTCGAAGTACTGGCCGCCGGTGTCGCGCATCGACGGCGCCTACGGCGACCGTCACCTCGTGTGCAGCTGCCAGCCGATCGAGGCCTACGCCGACTGAGCCGAGCCGGAAGGACCGGCGGTAGGGTGGCCGAGGTTCACCGAGGGGGTCGTGACGTGGCCGGTTCGAGCTTCGAGTACACGGTGTTGACACCGTCCGAGGAGGCGTTGCGCGACGAGGTGCGGGAGTTCCTGCGCACCGAACTCCCGCCAGGTTCCTACGAACCCGACCTCGGCATGTCCGCGACGCACAGCCCCGAGTTCTCGAAGAAGATGGCCGCCCGTGGCTGGGTGGGCATGTCGGTGCCCCGGCGCTACGGCGGCCCGGAACGCACCGCCGTCGACCGGTTCATCGTCGTGGAGGAGATGCTCCGCTCGGGAGCCCCCGTCGGTGCGCACTGGGTCGCCGACCGTCAGACCGCGCCGACGATCATGAAGTTCGGCACGGACGCCCAGCGGGAGCGGTTCCTGCCGGCGATCGCCGCGGGCGAGTGCTACTTCTCCATCGGCATGTCCGAACCGGACGCCGGCTCCGACCTCGCGGCGGTGCGCACCACGGCGACCCGGGGCGACGGCGGTTGGTTCCTCAACGGCACGAAGATCTGGACGTCGGGCGCCCACCAGAACCACTGGTTCATCGTGCTGTGCCGCACGTCGGCGTCGGAGGGCGACAAGCACGAAGGGCTGTCGCAGCTCATCGTCGACCTGCACGCCCCCGGGATCGAGATCAACCCGATCCCCTTCCTCGACGGCACCCACCACTTCAACGAGGTGGTCATGACCGACGTGTTCGTCCCCGACGAGCTCGTCCTCGGTGAGATCGGTCGAGGCTGGCAGCAGGTGAACTCCGAACTCGCCTACGAGCGGGCCGGACCGGACCGGTGGCTGTCGGTGTACGCCTGCTTCGAACACCTGCTGCGGGAACGGGTGCACGGCACCCCCGGCGCCCGGACCGCCGAGGTGATCGGTGGGATCACCGCCCGGTTCTTCGCCCTGCGGAACCTGTCGTTGTCGGTGTCCCGGACCATCGACCGGGGCGGGGCGCCGGCGGTCGAGGCGGCGATCGTGAAGGATCTCGGCACCATGTTCGAGCAGGACATGATCGCCGCGCTGCACGACCTGTGGGGCGCCGAACCGTCGCTCGACGCCCCGACGACCGGTGAGCGGATGCTCGCCCGGGCGGTGCTCACCGGTCCGAGCTTCACGCTGCGGGGCGGGACGAACGAGATCCTCCGCACGATCGCGTCGCGTGGGCTGCTCGGCTGGTACGGCCTGGCGGGTGCCCGATGAACCCGGTGGCGCCGGTCGCCGCCGACCCGATCCTGCTCGACACGATCACCCGCCTGTTCGGTGACACCTGCTCCCACGAGGTTGTGCAGGCCGCCGAGTCCGAAGGGTGGGCGCCGACGGTCTGGGCGCCGTTCGCCGAGACGGGCGCACCGTGGATCGCCGTTCCCGAAGGCGCAGGGGGTTCGGGTGGCACGCTCGCCGACGCCGTCGGTGTCCTGCGGCTCGTCGGTCGGTACGCCGCACCGGTCCCCGCTGCGGAGACGGGGCTGCTCGGCGGGTGGCTCGCTGCCGCCGCCGGCTTCGACCTGCCCGCCGGTCCGCTGACCGTCGTGCCGGGCCGGTCCGAGGACGACCTCGTCCTCGACGGGTCGAACCTGTCGGGGGCCGCGCACCGGGTGCCGTGGGCGGCCCGGGCCGACCTCGTGCTCGCGCTCGTCGACGGGCGCATCGTCGCGGTCGACCCGAACGGTCCCGGCGTCGAGATCGTGCCGGTGCGCAACGCAGCGGGGGAGCCACGGGAGACCGTCCTGTTCCGTGGCGCGTCCGCTCGGGTGGCGGACGCTCCCGCCGGCGTCGACGCATCGGCGTTGCGGCGCCGCGGTGCGCTCGCCCGTGGCGCGCTGATCGTCGGTGCGCTCGACCGGGTCGGCGAGGTCACGGTCGGGTACGCGAACGAACGGCAGCAGTTCGGCCAGCGGATCGCCCGGTTCCAGGCCGTCGCCCAGCATCTCGTCCGGCTCGTCTCGGAGATCCAGCTCGTGTCGATGGCGCTCGACGCGGCGACCGCGGCGGCGACCGTCGGCGATGCGGCGTTCGAGATCGCGTCGCTGAAGGTCCTCGCCGGTGACGCCGGTTCCGAGGTGGTCGCCCGTGCGCACCAGTCCCACGGTGCGATCGGCATGACCCAGGAGTACGTGCTGCACCAGCTCACCCGCCGGGTGTTCGCGTGGCGGGAGGAGTTCGGGTCGACCGCCTTCTGGCGGGAGGAGCTCGGCCGTCTCGTCGGTGACGCCGGCGCCGACCGCCTCTACCCGCTGATCTCCCAGGGTTCGGCCGCACTGGCATGACCGACGCCGCGTTGCGTCCGGCGGCGGGTCGACTGCTCGTCGCGACGCCGGTCATCGACGACCCGAACTTCGAGCGGACCGTGGTGCTGCTGTTCGAGCACGACGACGCGATCGGTTCGGCCGGGGTGGTGCTCAACCGGCCGACCGACGTACCGGTCATCGACGCGATCGACGGCTGGGGCGACTCGGCGGCCGCGCCCGGCGTCGTGTTCGTCGGCGGTCCGGTCGCCGACACGGCGGCGATCGGTGTGGCGCGTCGGGCCCGCACGACCGGCGAGGTCGCGCCCTGGGTGCGCGGCGCGATGCAGGACCTGTTCGACGACCTCGTCGTGGTCGATCTCGCCGTCGACGCCGCACCGGTGCTGCCCGCACTCGACGAGCTCCGCATCTGGACCGGCTACGCCGGGTGGGGTCCGGGTCAGCTGCGAGGCGAGCTCGAGGCCGGTGCCTGGTGGGTGGTCGACGCCGACCCGGCCGACGTGTTCTGCCGTGACCCGGCCGGCCTGTGGCGGGCGGTACTCACCCGGCAGGGTGGCCGGTTCCGGATGTGGGCGCACGCACCCGACGACCCACAGGTGAACTGAGCGCTCAGAGCGGGAGGCGCTGTTGTTCGCCCCCGCCGGTCCGCCGGGCGAGGAACGCGGCGGCGGCGACGTCGTGGTCGACGATGCGGTCCGGGTAGGCGGCAGGGCGGCCGGCCGGGTCGAGGGTCCAGGGCCGGTGCACCGCCGGGGCGGGCACGGCGGCGAGCTCGGGCACCCAGCGGTGGACGTAGTCGCCGGCCGGGTCGAACCGTTCCGCCTGACGCAACGGGTTGAACACCCGGTTCGGTCGGGTGTCGTTGCCGGTGCCGGCGATCCACTGCCAGTTCGCCGAGTTCTGGGCGATGTCCCCGTCGGCGAGCCAGTAGGCGAAGTGGTCGGCCCCACGCCGCCAGTCGTGGTGGAGGTCCTTCACGAGGAACGACGCGGCGATCATCCGGGCCCGGTTGTGCATCCATCCGGTGGCGGCGAGCTGACGCATCGCCGCGTCGACGATGGGGTAGCCGGTGCGGCCCGTCGCCCACGCATCGAACGTCGCCGGGTCGTCGTCCCAGTGGTCGCCCCGGGGCCGGTAGTCGGTGCGGGCGATCGCGGGGAATGCAGCGGTGACCTGGTGGTGGAAATCGCGCCACGCGAGCTGACGGACGAACGGCTCGCCGCCCGGTCGGCCGTCGCAACGGGCGGCGACCTCGGTGGCGGACAGGCAACCGAAGTGCAGCGCCGGGCTGAGCGCCGAGGTGCCCTCGACGGCGCACAGGTCGCGCCGGGCGTCGTAGTCGGCGAGGCCGTCGCGCACCCAGCGCTCGAGTCGATCACGGGCGGCGACCTCCCCGCCCCGGGTGAGCTCGGGTGACGGCGCACCGGTGACGAGCGTGGCGGCGTCGGGGAGGTCACCCGGATCGACGCCGTCGGGCAGGCGGACCGCGGTCGGCGCATCGAGCACCGCCCGCCGGTGCCGCACCCGTTCCCACGCCCGCCAGTACGGGGTGAACACCTTGAAGTGGTCGCCGCCGGTGGGCAGCACGGTGCCCGGTGCGACGATCGGCGGGCCCGGGTGCGTGACGAGCTGCGCCCCGGCGCCGGCGACCGCGTGCTCGAGGCGTTCCGCCCGACGGCGGGCGTACCCGCTCACGTCGGCCGCGACGTGCACGCTCGTCGCGCCGGTTGCCGTGACGACCGCGGCGGTCTCCCGGGTGGGGTCGCCCCGGCGCACCACGAGATCGCCGCCCCGTGCCCGGAGCGACGCCCGCAGGTCGGCGAGCGCGTCGAGGAGGAGGTGCACCCGGTTCGGCGCGGCGTAACCGCCCCGGAGGATCGCGTCGTCGAGCACGAACAGGGGAACGACCCGGTCGGCGTCGGCGATCGCCGCGACGAGCGCAGGGTTGTCATGGACCCGCAGGTCCCGGGTGAAGAGCACGACGGCGATCGGCACGCCGGTCACGCTAGGGACCGGGCGGGGGCAAGGCGCGTGCCGGTCCGGCGGTGCCGGTACGGTGAGCGGCCATGGCCGAGGAGTCCACGACGATCACCCATCCGGGCGCCGCGATGACCTGCGCCGAGGTCGACGAGTACATCGCCGTCGGGTTCCCGTCGAACCGGGCGAGCTGCATCGACATCGGCCCGCGGCACGCCGTCGCCCGGCTCGCGACCGACCCGGCGTTGTTGCGGCCCGGCGGGATCATCTCCGGTCCGACCGTCTTCGGCGCCTGCGACGTGTCGATGTACTTCGCCTGTTTCGGGGCGATCGGTCTCGAACCGATGACGTTGACGAGCGAGCTGTCGATCCGGTTCATGCGCCCGGCTCGGGGTGCGGCGCTGTTGGCCCGCACCGACCTGCACCATGTGGGACGTCGGAGCATCATCGGGTCGATCGTCGCCTGGATCGACCGGTCGCCGGACGCACCGGTCGCCGTGGCGCAGGGCACCTACGTGCGCCCGACCGCCGGCTGAGCCCGACCGCGACGACTCGCTCGCTCAGCGGGGCGTGTGCTCGGCGAGGAACCGCACCACCGCGTCACGGCCGACGGCGACGGAGTCGGCGTCCTTCCAATGCGGGACGAGCGTCGCGTTCGGGGCGACCCGGGCGATCGTCTCCGACGTGACGGCCGGGTGGTAGAGGTCGTCGCCGCGCAGCACGAGCAGCGGGGTGGTGCACGCGGCGACGTCGTCGGTCGTCACGGAGAACACGAAGTCACTGCCGTACATGGCGTCGCGGAACGCGGTCCACGCCTCGGCCGGGGTGTCGGGGCGGACGGGGCGGAGGTCGTCGGCCCAGCCGTCGAACATGTCGAAGAACGCCGACCGGTTGTCGTCGAGTCCGATCGGCTGGAACAGCACGGCCGACGTGACCCGCTCCGGCACGGCGTGGGCGAGCGCGAGCCCGTACGACCCGCCAATGCACATGCCCGCAACGTGGAACCGGTCGACACCGAGGTGGTCGAGCAGCGCGAGTTGGTCGTCGGTGTAGACGTGCCAGCTGTCGGTGGCGCGCACGGGCGCGGTCGACCGGCCGGCGTTGCGTTGGTCCATGGCGATCACCCGGTAGTGCGGTGCGAGGACCTCAATGGGGTTCCACGGTGCGCGCTCCCACAGCGCGAGCTCGCTTCGCATGCCCCCCGGGGCGATGAGGAGCACCGGAAATCCGGTCCCGTGCTCCTCGTAGTGCAGGTGGACGTCGCCGCGTGTGAAGGTCGCCATGGCGGCGAGTTCAGCACACGGGTGGCTCCGCGGGCCGAGGACGCTACGGCGTCGCGCCCGGGCTCCCCTGGACCGCCGACGAGCCCGCGGCGGGCGCCAGGGCACCACCGCCTTCACCACCGTCCCCGCTCGGTGTACCGAAGCCGCCGGCTCCGCCATCGCCGCCATTTGCCGTGGCATTCGTACCGGTGGCGAGGGCGTTGCCGCCGGTGCCGCCGTCGCCGCCGGGTGCCCCGGCGCCGCCAGTGCCGCCGGTGCCGCCATCACCAGCGGTGGCCGTGAGTCCGCTGCCGGTGGACGTCGCGTCGCCGCCGTTGCCACCGTCTCCGCCGGTGCCGCCGCCGGTGCCGCCTGCGCCGCCGTTCCCGCCGGCGCATCCGTTGGTGCTCACGCTGCCGATCGAACTGCCGCCGTCACCGCCGTCACCGCCGTTGCCGATCACCCCGCCGGCGCCGCCGGTTCCCCCGGCTCCACACGTGACGCTGCCGGACGTGTAGCCGTTCCCGCCGCCTCCGCCGTTCCCGTTCGGGGCGGTCACCTCGACGCCGGCGGAGCCGCCGGTGCCGGCGGTCCCGGCCGTGCCGGCACCGGTGCCGGCCCCACCGCCGTTGCCGCCGTTGCCGCCGCTGCCGGGGTCGCCGCCGTTGCCGCCGTCGCCGCCGGCGGTGGTGTTGGCGTCGCCGTCGCCGTCGTCGCCGCCGTTGCCTGGGCTGCCTGCGGCGCCGCCGAGCCCACCGTTCCCACCGTCACCGTTGGTCGTGAACGAGCTCCCGCCGTTGCCGCCGAGCCCGC
>VGBO01000020.1 GCA_016870475.1 Actinomycetota bacterium
CTCCTCCACGGCCAGTTCGATCGCGTTGCAGACGATCTCCTCGACGCTCTCCTCCGCGGTGATCCGCACGACCGTCGTCCCGGTGAACGTGGCCGACACCAGGTCCGGCTCGAGGACGAGGTCGTAGTGGTGCGGTCGGACGACGCGGGGAAGCCGGTACGGGTTGTCGGTCACGCTCGGCGAGCCTATCGGTGGGCCGCGCGATGGCTGTCGGTAGCGTGTCGGCCGGTCCGGACGCGGTGGAGGAGGACGTGGTGGGCGACGCTCGGCGATTCGACGTGGTGGGTATCGGCAACGCGATCGTCGACGTGATCGCCCACGTCGACCACGACTTCCTCGAGGCCGAGGGGCTCGTGCCCGGGTCGATGACGCTCGTGGAGGAGGCGGAGGCCGCCCGCCTGTACGCCGCGATGCCGCCGGCGGTGGAGACGTCGGGTGGATCGGCGGCCAACACGATCGCCGGCGTCGCCTCGCTCGGCGGTCGGGTCGCCTACGTCGGCAAGGTGCGGGACGACCAGCTCGGCGACGTGTTCCGCCACGACATCCAGGCGGTCGGGGTGCAGTACACGACGGCGCCGGCGACGTCGGGCCCGTCGACCGCCCGGTGCCTGGTGCTCGTCACGCCCGACGCCGAGCGCACGATGCGGACGTTCCTCGGGGTGTCGACGTCGCTCGGCGTCGCGGAGATCGACCCGGACGCCCTCGCGTCGACGGCGATCGTGTACGCCGAGGGCTACCTGTGGGACGCCGAGGACGCGAAGACGGCGATCCGGACGGCCATGGAGACCGCCCGACGCGCCGGTGCCCGTGTGGCGTTCACGCTGTCGGACACCTTCTGCGTGGAGCGGCACCGGTCGGAGTGGCTCGGGCTGCTCGACGAGCACGTCGACGTGGTGTTCGCGAACGAGGGTGAGCTGTGCTCGCTCTTCGAGGTCGACGACGTCGAGGAGGCCCTGCGCCGGGTGACCGTGCACACGGACCTCGCGTGCGTCACCCGGAGCGCCGCCGGGTCGACGTTGCTCCACGCCGACGGCCGTCGCGTCGACGTGCCGGCGTGGAGCACCGGGACGGTGCTCGACACGACCGGTGCCGGCGACCTCTACGCGGCCGGCGTGCTGCGGGGGTTGACCTCCGGGGTCGACCTGCGCACGGCGGGATGGCTCGGGTCGGTGGCGGCGGGCGAGTGCGTCAGCCACACCGGGCCGCGTCCCCAGACCCGGCTCGCCGACCTCGTCGCCCGGGTTCCCGTCCCCCTCGACCGACCGCCGGTGGTCTAGCGACCGAGCGCCTCGACGCCGTCCCGGGCCGCCGGACCGTCCGGTCCGACGACCGCCTCGGCGATCGCCTCCATGCCACCCCGCCGGTTCTGGTGCAGCCGGACCAGCACCGGCGTACCGAGCACCGCGGCGAGATCGGCGGCGATGCGCACGGCGAGGTGCTCGGCGAAGATGCGTTCGTCCCGCCAGGTGAGCAGGTACAGCTTCAGCGACTTCATCTCGATGCACCGGTCGACGGGTCGGTAGCGCACCGTCCATCGGTACAGGTCCGGTTGCAGGCCGTCGACCTCCGGGCACAGCGCGGCGAGCTCGTCGCCCTGGAGCTCGACGAGGGTCTGGCCGGGGAGCGACAGGAAGGTGTCGAGACCGCCGTACTCCTCCGAGCCAACGGCACGGCCGAGCATCGGCGAGCGTTCGGTCACAGCTGGGACCGGCCGCGTTCGACGATGCGCTGGCGGCGGGCCTCGACGGCTGCGGGGTCGATCCCGCCGGCGGCCCATTCGCGGCCCATGCGGGCCTCGACCATCCAGCCCTCCGCGGGGGCGACGTCGGTGACCGCCGTGTAGGTGGCCCGCATCCGCTGCACGCCACGGGCGTCGTTGCCGGCGATGTCGGTGGCGAGCTTGCGGGTGAAGGGGAGGAGGTCGTCGTGGACGACGACATGGTTCACGAGCCCCCAGGCGAACGCCCGGTCGGCGGTGAGGAAGTTGCCCGTGTAGGAGAGCTCGCGGGCCCGCCGTACGCCGACCGCCTCGGCGAGCAGCACGGTGAGGCCCCAGCCCGGCATCACGCCGACGCGGGCGTGGGTGTCGGCGAAGCGGGCCCGGTCGGACGCGACGAGGAAGTCGCAGTTGAGCGCGAGCTCGAACCCGCCGGTCACGGCGACACCGTTGATCGCGCCGATCACCGGCTTGCGGGTGGGTGCCCACGGACCGCGCCGCGCCGCCGTGGCGCCCGACGCGCCGCCGGCCCGAAGGTTGTCGCCGGTGGACCCGAGCTCTTTGAGGTCGAGCCCCGCCGAGAACGCCGGGTCGCTGCCGGTGAGGATGATCACATCGCTCGCGGTGTCGGCGTCGGCCGCGGCCATGGCCACCTCGAGCAGGGTGATCACCTCGGTCGACAGCGCGTTGCGGGCCTCCGGTCGGTTCAGACGGACGGTGGCGATGCGGTCGGAGACCTCGAGGTGGACGACGGAGAGCGGGTCGCCGAGGGCTGCGGTGCGAGGGTCGGTGGTCACGGTTCGTCGTGCTCCTGTTCGTCGGGTGGGAGGAAGTCGAGGTCGAGGTCGCCGAGGCGGACGAGCGTGGAGGCGATCCACCCGCCCATGGCGCCGAACTGGTCGTCGAGGCGTGCCGGGTCGTTCAACGTTGCCTCGTCGAGGTCGTAGGTACCCTCGTAGGACGCGTCCACGCCGTGCACTGCCGTGCCGAGCGGGTCGTCGCTCTCGGTGTCGGGCTCGTGGATCGCCTCGAGTCGGACGGTGGTCCGCTCGAGCGCGATCGGACCGGGGGCGACGGACGGGAGCACCGCGAGCAGCCGCCCGGTCGGGACGGCGTCGCGGAGCCGCTGGATCCGCAGCACGATCTCGACCTCGACCCGTGGTGGATCGGCCATGGGGTCCCCGTGACGCCACGAGCGGTACGCGCTCTGTGACCACGTCGACCACTCGAGCAGGATGTCGGCCTGTACCCGCGGGGGTGTGCCCTCGCCGGGCAGGGAGTACGTCGTCTGCCAGGAGAGGTCGCCGAGCAGGACATCGGCGTGGAACCGTTCCTCGACCTCCTGCGGTTCGAGCAGGGCGGCTTCGAGCACGTCCCGGAGCACGGCGATGCAGTCGGTGAAGACGTGGTCAAGCACGATGTCGTCCGTGGGCGCCGTGCGCGGGCATCGGCGTCCGAGCGTACCGGCCTAGCGGCCGGCGTTCGGCTTGCTGCCGTGGTTCGCCTTCTTGCGGCGGGCGTTGACCCGGCGCTTGTTCGTGCGCTTCGACATCTCGGACTCCTCGGTGCCCGCACGCGGTGATCGGGCAGCCCCGCACTCTAGGGCGGTCGCGGCGCGGCGACCAAGCGGTGGCGGGCGGACGCGCCGGTAGCCTGCCCGATGTCATGGCGTGGTTGGTCCGGGACGGCGGGGTGCTGGCATCGGCGGAGGTCGCCGATCGTCCCCGCGCGCGCCTCGTCGGCCTGCTCGGCCGGGACGAGCTCGAGGGGGTCCTCGTGCTGCACCCGGCGCGCTCGGTGCACACGGTCGGCATGCGGTTCCCGATCGACGTCGTGTGGTGCGCCCCTCTGCAGGACGGCGGTCCCGGTCCGCTGCGCCGCCGCTTCCGCCCAGGATCGCTCGACGGGGTCGAGCTCGTCGTCGTGCGCACGGCGACGGTCCCCCCGAACCGGGTGACGCCCCCGGTGCGGGGTGCGACGGTCGTGGTGGAGACACCGGTCGGTGCGGTCGAGCGGTGGGCGCTGCGGCCCGGCGACCGGGTCGCGGTGCACGCGTGAGCTCCACGTCCGGTCGTCTCGTCCTCGTCGGAACGCCGATCGGCAACCTCGGTGACCTCGCCCCCCGGGCGGTCGCGGCGCTCGCCGCCGTCGACGTGGTGGCGTGCGAGGACACGCGACGGACGGGTCGGCTGCTCCAGCACGCCGGCGTGGTCGCGCCGCGGCTGCTCCGTCTCGACGAGCACACCGAGGTCGACCGGATCGGGGAGATCCTCGGCCTGCTCGCCGACGGTCGGTCGGTGGCGCTGTGCAGCGACGCCGGCATGCCCGGGGTGTCCGACCCCGGCGAGCGGTTGGTCCGTGCGGTCACCGCAGCCGGGCACCCGGTGGAGGTGGTCCCCGGGCCGTCGGCGTCGCTGACGGCGCTGGTGGGCAGCGGCCTGCCGACGGGTCGGTTCTGTTTCGAGGGGTTCCTGCCCCGACGCGGTGGGGCGCGCACGGCGCGCCTCGCAGCGCTCGCCGCCGAGGAGCGGACCGTCGTGCTCTTCGAGGCGCCGCACCGGGTCGCCCGCACCCTCGGGGACCTCGTCGTCGCGCTCGGTGCGGAGCGCGAGGTCACGATCGCACGGGAGCTGACCAAGCTGCACGAGGAGTGGTGGCGGGGCAGTCTCGAGGAGGCGGTGGAACGGGTCGCCGCGGTCGAGCCGCGCGGCGAGCACGTGCTCGTGGTGGCCGGCGCGGAACCGTCGCCCGATGCGGGCGGCGACGAGATCGACGAGGCGGTACGGGCCGAGATCGCGTCGGGCCGAAGCCTGCGCGACGCCGCAGCGGTCGTGGCGCGTCGGCTCGGCGTGCCCCGGCGGACGGTCTACGAGCGGGCGTTGCGGGCGGACGACGACGCGTGAGCCCGCCTTCCGCGAGGCCCCTCCCGCGCGCCCGCTAGGTTCGGGACGTGCCGCTCGATCCCGTCTTCGCCGTCCCGCTGTGGGCTGCCCTGCCGGTGGCCTTCGTGGTCACGCAGCTCGCGAACGTGATGACCACGCTCTACCTGCACCGGGCGCTCGCCCACCGGTCGGTCACCTTCCGGTCGCCGCTCGAGTTCGTCGCCCGCGTGGTGCTGTGGATGGTGACGGGGATCGACCGGCGGGAGTGGGTGGCGGTGCACCGCAAGCACCACGTCTTCTCCGACGAGCCGGACGATCCGCACTCGCCGATCCAGCGCGGCGTGTGGAACGTGCTGTTCCTCAACGTCGTGTACTACCGGCGTGAGGCCCGTCGGGACGACACGCTCGAGACCTACGCGAAGGACATCCCGGCGGATCGCTGGGACCGGGTGCTGTTCTCGCGCAGCATCGTCGGGCTCGGCCTCGGGGTCGGGTTGCTGTGGGTGCTGTTCGGTCCGGCGGTCGCCGCGGTCGCCGGTGCGGTGCATCTGGTCGGCTACATCGGCCTGTCCGGTGCGGTCAACGGGTTCGGGCACTGGTTCGGTCGCCGTCCGCACGACAACCTCGCGACGAACCTGCGCTGGTTGGCGGCGTTGACGGCCGGTGAGGGGATGCACAACGAGCACCACCACGCGCCGCGCTCGCCCCGGTTCGGGCGCACGTGGTGGGACATCGGCGGCAAGCTGGCCGGCGTGCTGGCCCGCCTCGGTCTCGCCCGCCTGCACGAGTCGGGTCGGTCGGGTCGCCGGGAGACGGTCGCCGCCTGACGCTCCGCGGCCGCCTGCTCAGCGGCCGGTCCACGTGGGCGGCCCGTCGTCCGCCCTGCGTCGTCCGAAGGCGCCGGCGTCCTCGGTCTGCGCGACGACGCGCCGCATGGTCTCCCCGAAGCGGATCGCGTCGAGGAGGGGGAGTTCGGTGCCGCGTCGGGCGATCTCCTTCGTGGCACGCACCGCGAGCGGGGCACCGGCGAGGAGGCGCTCGGCGAGCCGGGTCGCCTCGCTCATGAGGTCGTCGTGCGGGACGACCTTCCACACCAGGCCGATCTCGAGGGCACGCGCGGTATCGATGCGTTCGCCGGTGAGCAGCAACTCCATCGCGTGCTGCCAGCCGATGCGATGCGGCAGGCGGACGGCGCCCTGCACGGTGGGCACGCCGAGGCGCACCTCGGGGAAGCCGAACGTCGCCCGGTCGGAGGCCACGACGAAGTCGCATGCCGTCGCGAGCGTGAGGCCGAAGCCGAGGCAGTGGCCGTTGACCGCCGCGATCGTCGGCTTGTCGATCTCGAGGCCGGCTTCGAGGCTCGACAGCGACGGCATCTCCCAGAAGGTCGGGTCGGCGTTGCCGGTCGAGGTCGCACCGGTCGGGTCGTTCAGGTCGGCGCCGGCGCAGAACGCCCGTCCGGCCCCGGTGACGATGCCGACCCACGCGTCGGCGTCGTCCCGGAAGGTGCGCCAGGCCGCGTTCAGGTCGGCTCGCAGCTCGCGGTCGACCGCGTTCATCGCATGCGGGCGGTTGTAGGTGATGGTCGCGATGCGACCCGTCCGTTCGTAGAGCACGGTGCCGACCATCCCCGGAGTTTGCCCTGTCCGGACCGGGCCAGCAGGCTGTCGGACATGTGCGCGCAGCGGCGGTCCGCTCCGAAGACGCCGGACGTCGACGTCGTGGTGGTGGGGGCCGGTCTCGCCGGTCTCGCCGCAGCGCGCGTGACGACCGGCGCCGGTCTGCGCACGGTGGTGCTCGAGTCCTCCGACGGTGTCGGCGGCCGGGTGCGCACGGACACCGTCGACGGCTTCCTCCTCGACCGTGGCTTCCAGATCCTGCTCACCGCGTACCCCGAGGTGCGCGGCCAACTCGACGTCGACGCTCTCGGCCTGTGCCGGTTCGACCCGGGGGCCCGGGTGTGGCACGGCGGCCGGTTCCATCTCGTGTCGGACCCGTTCCGGCGGCCGTCGGACACGCTCGCGACCGCGCTCGCCCGGATCGGTTCCCCGCTCGACAAGCTGCGGATCGCCCGGCTGCGTGCCGACGTCCGGTCGGTGGCGCCGGCCGACCTGTTGCGACGACCGGAGACGTCCACGGCGGAGGCGTTGCGTCGACGCGGGTTCTCCGGCGCGGCGATCGAACGGTTCCTCCGGCCGCTCTTCGCGGGGATCCAGCTCGACCCGCAGTTGCGCACGTCGTCCCGGATGTTCGAGGTGATCTTCCGCTCGCTCTCCGACGGGGACGCCGCCGTGCCGACCGGAGGGATGGGGGCGATCCCCGCCCAGCTCGCAGCGCAGCTCCCCGACGGGGTCGTCCGACTCGACTCGCCGGTCGTCGGGGTCGAGGGCACGGCCGTGCGGACCGCTGGTGGCGAGGTGGTCCGGGCGCGTGCCGTGGTCGTCGCGACCGACGGTCCTGCGGCGTCGAACCTGCTCGGGCTGCCCGAGGTCGGGTCGAAGTCGGCGTCGTGCGTGTGGTTCGCCGCACCGGCGCCGCCGGTCCGGGGCAGGTCGTTGCTCCTCGACGGGACGGGCCGGGGTCCTGCGTGCAACGTGGCGGTGATGAGCGAGGTCGCGCCGTCCTACGCCCCCGAGGGTCGTGCGCTCGTTGCCGCCGCCGTGCCGGGCGTCGCGGACGGAGCGGTGGAACCGGCGGTGCGCACGCAGCTCCGCGGTTGGTTCGGTGCGGCCGTGGCCGACTGGGAGCACCTGCGGACCGACGTGATCCCGCACGGACAGTCGGTCGCGGAGCCGCCGTTCCGGCCACGGCGGGCGGTCCGTCTCGGCGACGGCCGGTACGTGGCGGGCGACCACCGTGACACGGGGTCGATCCAGGGCGCGCTGTTCTCCGGCCGCCGTTGCGGGGAGGCCGTGGTGGTCGACCTGCGCGTGGGTCGCTGAGGCCGACGCCGTCCGGACCGTCCGGCCCGCCGGCTCAGCAGTGCAGGGTGTAAGCGCCGTCGCCGTCGGCGGTGAGGGTCCCGGCGGTCGGGCTGCCGAAGTGGGTCCCGATGATCAGCGTGGCGTCGTCGGACCAGCGGTCGAGGAACGCCTTGCGGGTGTGGCGGGCCATGTCGGGGTCGGTGTCGAACATGCTCGAGTGCTCGGGCGCAGCGATCTGCAACGGCGTGTGGATCATGTCGCCGGTGATCACGGCGCGCTGCCCTTCGGACTCGATCACGAGGGACACGTGGCCGGGAGTGTGGCCGGGCGTCGGCTCGTAGTGGATCCCGGGGCACACCTCGTGGGAGGTGCTGACGAGGTCGGCGAGGCCGGCCTCGTGGATCGGGGCGACCGAGTCGGCGAAGGTCTCGTCACCGTTGATGTCGGGGGCGACCTGCCAGTGCTCGAACTCGGGCTTCACGAACAGGTAGCGGGCGTTCGGGAAGGTCGGGAACCATCGACCGTCGACGAGCTTGGTGTTCCACCCGACGTGGTCCACGTGGAGGTGCGTGCAGATCACGGTGTCGATCGTCTCCGCCGGGTACCCGGCGGCAGCGAGGTCGTCGAGGAAGGGGCCCTGCAGGTTCGCCCAACCGGGGTTGTGGCGTTCCTTGTCGTTGCCGATGCACGTGTCGACGATGATGCGGCGTCCGCCGCCGTCGATGACGAGCGCGTGGATCTTCTGGAGGAGGAAGCCTTCGGGGCTCACGAAGTTCGGCTGCAGCCACGGCTTGCGCTCGGCGATGCCGAGCACGGCCTTCTTGTCGAGGTCGGCGAAGAGGAACCGGGGCGACGTGGGCGCCTCCGACTCGACGACCGACGTGATGGTGAACGCACCGACCTGCCAGCGCAACATGACGTTCCTCCCCCGGAGCGGTGACGGCGGTCCGGCCGCCCATCGTCCGGGACCGTAGCGTCCGTCGTCCGTTGTCACCGGTCGGTCGTAACGTGTTCCGTCATGACGGTGTCGGAGCTGGTCCTCGTCGTGGCGGCAGCGGGTGTGGTCGCCGGGTTGGTGGCGGCGGTGGTCGTGGTCGTGGCGGGCCGCGGCCGGTCGTCGGTTCCGGTGGCGGCGGTCGGTGCCGATGCGGTGCAGTCCCAGCTCGCCGTGCTCGGCGAGCAGCTGCGGGCCGTGCAGGCGGTGGCGGAGCGGTTGCAGGGGGACCGGGCACGCCAGCACGGCGAGCTGGTGGCGACGCTCGAGGCGCACAGTCGCACCACCGAGTCCCTCGGCGCGACGGCGCAGGCGCTGCGCACCGTGCTCGCCAACCCGAAGGCCCGGGGTCGTTGGGGCGAGCGCATCGCCGACGACGTGCTCCGGTTGTCGGGGCTCGTGGAGGGCGTCTCCTACGTCCGGCAGCGGCAGAACGCCACGGGCACGGTGCCCGACGTCACCTTCCTCCTGCCCGACGGGCTCGTGGTCAACATGGACGTCAAGTTCCCCCTCGACAACTACGGCCGGATGGTCGAGGCGACCTCCGACGCGGAGCGCGACGAGGCCGGTCGGCTCTTCGTGCGTGATGTGCGCAACCGTGTGCGGGAGCTGGGCGGTCGCGGGTACGTCGAGCCGGGGGTCACGCTCGGCTTCGTGCTGCTTTTCGTCCCGAACGAGGCCGTGTACGGCTTCCTGCACGACACGGCGCCCGACCTCGCGGACGAGGCGCTCGGGCGGGGCGTGGTGCTGTGCTCGCCGTTCACGCTCTACGCCGTGGTCAGCATCATCCGCCACGCCGTCGAGCAGTTCGAGCTCGCTCGCACGTCCGACGAGGTCGTCGCCACGCTGCAGAGGTTCACGCTGGAGTGGGAGAAGTTCACGGCATCCCTCGACACGCTCGGCCGTCGTCTCGAATCGGCGCAGAAGGCCTTCGAAGACCTGAGTGGGCCGCGCCGTCGACAGCTCGAACGGGTGCTCGACCGGGCGGGCACGATCGAGGCGCCCGGGGGCGAGGGACGAGGTGACCGTCCCGAGCCGGAGGGACTCCGTGCGGTCGGGGACTGAGCGACCGACCCCGGCGCGATGGGTCCGCAGGGGTGCCGGGTAGCATCGTTCGCCGTGGGCCGCTTCTACGTCACGACGCCGATCTACTACGTCAACGACGCCCCCCACATCGGCCACGCCTACACGACGGTCACCGCCGATGCGCTCGCCCGTTGGCACCGGATGCTCGGTGAGGACGTCTGGTTCCTCACCGGCACCGACGAGCACGGGCTCAAGGTCGCCCAGGCGGCCGACGCGAACGGGGTCACCCCCCGGGAGTGGGCGGACACGGTCGTGCAGCGGTACCGCGACGTGTGGGACCTGCTCGACATCGCCTACGACGACTTCATCCGGACCACCGAGCCACGGCACTACGCGGCCGTGGCGAAGTTGCTCGAGGCATGCCGGGCCGCCGGGGACATCGAGCTTGGCACCTACCGGGGCTGGTACTCGGTCTCCGACGAGGAGTACATCACCGCGGACGAGGTCGAGGAGTACCGGTCCCGCGGGCGCAACGTCATCGAGATGGAGGAGCCGAACTACTTCTTCCGGCTCTCCCGCTTCGGCGACCGGCTACTCGAGTGGTACGAGCGCCATCCGGAGGCGATCACGCCGGAGACTCGCCGCAACGAGGTCCTCGGGTTCATCCGCCAGGGGTTGCAGGACTTCTCGATCTCGCGGACGTCGCTCACCTGGGGTGTGCCGCTCCCCTGGGATCCCGATCACGTCACCTACGTCTGGTTCGACGCCCTTACCAACTACATCACCGCCGTCGGGTACGCCGACGACGACGACCGGTTCCGCACCTGGTGGCCCGCCGCGCGGCACCTGATCGGCAAGGACATCATCCGGTTCCACTGCGTCTACTGGCCGGCGATGCTGCTCTCGGCGGGGCTCGAACCGCCGGCCGACTGGCACGTGCACGGTTGGCTGCTCGTCGGTGGCGAGAAGATGTCGAAGACCCGTCTCAACCAGATCGCCCCGGCCGACCTCGTCGCCGACTTCGGGGTCGACGGCTACCGCTACCACTTCCTCCGCGACCCGAGCTTCGGGCCCGACAGCGACTTTTCCTACGAGGGCATGGTCGTGCGGTACAACACCGATCTGGCGAACAACCTGGGGAACCTGCTCGCCCGCGTGGCGACCGTCGTCGGCAAGTCCTGCGGCGGGATCGGCCCGGCGCCCTCGCCCGACGCCCCGCTCGCCGCAGTGGTCACCGAGGCGTACGCCACTGCGGCCGAGGCTTGGGCGGCCGTGCAGCCCTCCGTCGCGCTCGAGGCCACCTGGCGGATCGTCCGGGAGACCAACGCCCATCTCGAGGCGCACGAGCCCTGGAAGATGGCGCCCGGCCCTGAGCTCGACCGGGTGATGGGCGACGCGCTGGAGGCACTCCGGGTCGTCGCGGTCCTCGCGGCACCGGCGATCCCCCGCAGCGCCCAGGCGGTGTGGGAGCGCATCGGGATGTCCGGCGCGGTCGCGGCGCAACGCCTGCCCGATGCCGCCGTGTGGGGTGGGTACCCCGGCGGGTGCACGGTGACCAAGGGCGAGTCGCTGTTCCCACGCGTGCGCGCCTGATGCGCTGGTTCGACCACCACTGCCACCTCGAGCCCGGTCCGGGGGGCGCTGCCGCCGTCGCTGCGGCGCTCGACGCCGGCGTGGTGCGCCTGCTCACCGTCGGCACCGACCTCGAGCGGTCGACCGAGGCGATCGGCGTCGCCCGGGCACACCCCGGCACGGTCTGGGCGACGGCCGGCGTCCACCCGCACGACGCGGCGACCGCCGACCTCGAGGGGCTCCGGGCGCTGCTCGCCGCGCCCGAGGTCGTCGCCGTCGGCGAGTGCGGGCTCGACCACTACTACGACCACTCCCCGAGGCAGGAGCAGCGCGCCGTGTTCGCCGCCCAGATCGGCCTCGCGCACGAGCTCGGGCTGCCGCTCGTGATCCACACCCGGGATGCCTGGGAGGAGACCTTCGACGTGCTCGTCACCGAGGGCGCCCCCGAGCGAACGGTGTTCCACTGCTTCACCGGCGGCGAGGACGAGGCACGCCGCTGCCTCGACCTCGGCGCGCATCTCAGCTTCTCGGGGATTGTCACGTTCCGGAACGCCGAGGACGTGCGCGCTGCCGCTCGCCTCTGCCCGCTCGACCGTCTGCTCGTCGAGACGGACTCGCCGTACCTCGCCCCGGTGCCGCACCGGGGCCGGCCCAACCAGCCGGCGTGGGTGCCCGCCGTCGGCGCCGCCGTCGCCGCGGAGCGCGGCGTACCCGTCGAGGACCTTGCCGCCGCCACCTGGGAGACGACGAACCGGTTCTACGGGCTGGCGGGGTGACGCACAGTCGTTCCGCGCTCGTCGAGCTGCTCGACCGGCACGGCATCGTGCTCGGCCGTGCGCTCGGGCAGAACTACGTGGCCGATCCGAACACGGTGCGGCGCATCGCGCGGCTCGCGGCGGTGGGCCCCGGTGACCTGGTCGTCGAGATCGGCGCCGGAGTGGGTTCGCTGACGCTCGCCCTGCTCGAGACGGGTGCGGAGGTGACTGCGATCGAGGTCGACGGCCGGGTCGCGGCGGTGCTGCGGGACGTGCTCGCCCCCACTGCGGCGCGGGTCGTCACCGCCGATGCGACGACGCTCGACTGGGACGCGTTGGTGGGACCGGGGCCCGCCGCCGGTGGGGCATCGTGGACGCTCGTGGCCAACCTGCCGTACAACCTCGCGACGGGGATCGTGCTCGATCTGTTGGCCGGTGTGCCGGCGATCGGTCGGATGCTCGTGATGGTGCAGCTCGAGGTCGCCGAACGGCTCGCCGCCCCGGCGGGGTCGCGGACCTACGGGCTGCCGTCGGTGAAGCTCGCCTGGTTCGCCCGCGCCCGGATCGTCGGGCGGGTCCCACCGACGGTGTTCGTACCGGAGCCCCGGGTGCAGTCGGCGTTGCTCGCGGTCGACCGGCACCCGGCGCCGGCGGCCGACGAGGCGACCTTCGCCGTGGTCCGTTCGCTGCTCGACGTGGCGTTCGGGCAGCGGCGGAAGATGCTGCGCCGGACGCTCGGCGACCGGATCGACGAGGCGGGCTTCGCAGCCGCCGGGATCGCACCGTCGGCACGGCCGGAGGAGCTCGACGTCGACGCCTGGGTGCGGCTGGCCGCGGTCGTGGGCCGAGCATGAGCATCCCGCCTGCTCCGGCCGGTCGGTACCGTGGCGCCGTGCAGGTCGTCGAGGCCCCCGCGAAGTTGACGGTCTCGCTCCGGGTGACCGGGGTGCGTGCGGACGGGTACCACCTGATCGACGCCGAGATGGTCTCCCTCGATCTCACCGACACCCTCGAGTTCGAGCCGGACGGCGAGGGCATCGAGGTCGTCTACGCAGGTCCGGCGGCGGCGAATCCCGGGCTCCCGGTCCCGGCGGGGCCCGACAACCTCGTCGCCCGGGCGCTGGAGCTGGTCGGGCGTCGCGCGCGGGTGCGGATCACGAAGCGGATCCCTGCGGGGGCCGGCCTCGGTGGCGGGTCCGCCGACGCCGCGGCGGTGCTGCGCTGGGCGGGCTGCGACGACCTTGGGCTCGCGGCCCGCCTCGGGGCGGACGTACCGTTCTGCCTGCTCGGCGGTCGCGCCCGGGTGAGCGGGGTGGGCGAGGTCGTGCAGCCGTTGCCGCCGGTGCGGCGGAACTTCACCTTGGTGCTGCCGCCGATGTCGTGTCCGACGGCGGAGGTCTACCGGGCGTGGGACCGTCTCGGCGGCCCGACCGGTCCGGGGTCGAACGACCTCGAGACCGCAGCGGTCGCGGTGGTTCCCGAACTCGCCCGGTGGCGTGATCGCCTCGCCGACGCAACGAAGACCCGCCCCCACCTTGCGGGGAGCGGGTCGACGTGGTTCGTCGACGGTGCGTTCCCCGGCCCGGACCGTGTCGTGGTGACGACGACGTCCTGACCGGTCGGCGCCGTCGAGCCGAGGTCTATTTGCCCTTTGCGCGTCGTTGGAATCGCGTGCGCTTCAGCATCTTCTTGTGCTTCTTCTTGCGCATGCGCTTCCGGCGCTTCTTGATCAGCGAGCCCATGAGGTCGGTCACCCTAGCGGGCCGGCCGGTCGACGGCGAACCAGGTCGGCCCCGCCCGGTCCGGCGGGTGGCGCTACCGTCGGCGGCGTGCCCGTTGGCGGGTAGTTCAATTGGCAGAACGCCTGACTTTGGTTCAGGAAGTTGCAGGTTCGATTCCTGCCCCGCCAGCCATGACCTCTCGTTCGCTCGCTGCCGTCGTCCTCGCCGCCGGGGAGGGTCGCCGTATGCGGTCCGACCGTCCCAAGCCGCTGCACCTGCTGTGCGGTCGGCCGCTGCTGCTCTACGTGGTCGACACGCTCGCCGATCTTCCGGTGGACCGGGTCGTGGTGGTCGTGGGCGCTGCCGCCGAGCTGGTGACGAAGCGCATCCTCCGGGACGTCGACGGGACGCTCGTCGACTTCGTCGAGCAGCCCGTTCCCCGGGGGACCGCCGACGCGGTGCACGCGGCGCTCGCCGTGCTGCCCGAGGACGACCTCGGTGACGACGACGTCCTCGTCGTGCCGGTCGACATGCCGCTGCTGTCGACGGCGAGCCTTCGTCGGCTCGTGGAGACCCACCGGTCGGGCGACGCCGCGTGCACGGTGCTCACCGTCCGTCGGGCCGAGCCGGCCGGGTTCCCCCGGGTGGTCCGTGGTCGTGACGACTGGATCGTCCGCCTCGTCGCCGAGCCCGACGCTCTCGCCGACGAATGGTCGATCGAGGAGGTGTCGGTGTCGGTGTTCTGCGCCCGCCGAAGCCTGCTCGGGGCGGCGATCCGGCGGTTGACCCCGGCGGACGACGGGGGGTATCGGCTCGAGGACGTGGTCGAGGTGCTGGCGCGGGCGGGCCACCGGATCGCTGCGGTCGAGGTCGGGGAGATCGGTGAAGTGGCCGAGGTCGACGACCGGGTCCGTCTCGCCGAGGTCGAGGCCGAGCTCCGTCGTCGGATCAACCATGCGTGGCTCGCCGCGGGCGTGTCGATGCTCGATCCGGCGACCTGCTACGTCGACGCGACCGTGCAGCTCGGTCGTGACGTGACGCTGTTCCCCGGCACGTTGCTGCAGGGTCGGACCGTGATCGGCGCCGGTGCGGAGATCGGGCCGAACGTGCGCCTCGTCGACTGCGTGGTGGGGGAAGGGGTTCGCGTGCAGCACACCGTGGGAATCGACGCCGAGATCGGCGACGACGCGGTCGTCGGCCCCTTCGTCGCGCTCGAGGCGGGCGCCCGCGTCGAGGCCGGTCAGCGGGTCGTCGCGGGCACGACCGTGCGCCTGACCGATCCGATCTGACATTCTCTCCGCCGTGCAGCCCCGGACCGCCCTCGTTCCCGCCTCGAAGCGACTGCAGATCGTTTCCGGCCGGTTCAACCACCCGCTCGCGGAGGCGGTCGCCGACTGCGTCGGCGTCGAGCTCCTCGAGCCGAACCTCGGGGCGTTCGCGAACGGTGAGATCCACTGCCGGTTCGACGAGTCGATCCGGGGCAACGACCTGTTCATCGTGCAGACGCACGCCGACGGTCCGGAGGGGTCGCTGAACGACGCCCTGATGGAGACGCTGATCATGGTCGACGCCGCGAAGCGTGCGTCCGCCAAGCGGATCACCGTCGTGGCGCCGTTCTTCCCCTACGCCCGTCAGGACCGCAAGTCGAACGGCCGGGAGCCGATCACCGCGAAACTGGTGTCGGACCTGCTCGCCGCCGCCGGCGCGAAGCGGCTCGTGTCGATGGACATGCACTCCGGTCAGATCCAGGGGTTCTTCGACGGTCCGGTCGACCACCTGACGGCGATGCCGGTCCTCGAGAACTACTTCCGCGACGTGCAGGGCGAGCTCGTCGTCGTGTCCCCCGACACCGGTCGGGTGAAGGTCGCCGCCCGCTATGCGAACGCGCTCCATGCCGGTCTCGCGTTCGTCTACAAGCAGCGCCGCAAGGAGGAGAAGAACTCCGTGGAGGCGATGGCGCTCGTCGGTGAGGTCGAGGGCGCGACGTGCGTGCTGATCGACGACATGATCGATACCGGCGGCACGATGGTCGCCGCCGCCGAGCAGCTCAAGGCCCATGGTGCGGCGCACGTCTACGCGGCGGCGACGCACGGGGTGTTCTCTGGCCCGGCGATCCAGCGCTTCCGGGATTCCCCGATCGAGAAGGTCGTGGTGACCGACACTCTGCCGCTCGGCCCGGACCGGAACCTCGACAAGATCGAACGGCTCTCCGTCGCCCCGATCATCGCCGACGCGATCCGGGCGGTGTTCGAGGACAGCTCGGTGAGCGAGATCTTCGACGGCAAGAACCAGAGCTGACCCGCCCGCCCGCCACCTCGATCGACCGGAAGTGGTCCGCTCGGCCCGAGGTGGCTAGCATCGTTACCCGCTGTCAGACCCGTCCCGGCCCGTTCCGTGGTCGGTACCCGTAAAGGACACCCCGAACATGAGCCAGGTGCTGGTCGCCGCAACCGGTCGGACGCATGGGTCGCGCCCCTCTGGACGTCTGCGTCGTGAGGGCTCGGTCCCCGGGGTCCTGTACGGCAACGGTCTCGAGACGACCTCGCTCGAGGTCGACTGGCCGTCGTTGCGTCGTGCGCTGAACGACGGCGGCGCCGCTGCCGCTCCGGTCAACCTCCGGGTGAACGGCGTCGACCACGTCACGATCATCAAGGAGATCCAGCGTCACCCGGTGCGCCGCGACGTGCTGCACGTCGACTTCATGGCGATCGACCCGGATGTGATCCTCCGCTCGGTGCTGCCGGTGGTGCTCACCGGTACCGAGGAGCTCTCCCCCTCGACGCTCGCCCGCCTCGCGCTCGTGTGTGCGACCCTCGAGGTCGACGCCAAGCCGGCGGCGATGCCGCTCGAGATCCCCATCGCCGCGGAGACCGTGCTCACCGCCGGTGTGGTGCGCGTCCGTGACCTGCAGATGCCCGCCGGTTCGGTGATCGTCGCCAACGGTGCCACGGTCGTTGCGTCGGCCGGCGCCGCGGACGCCGATGCGGACGGCGTCGACGAAGCCTGACGGCTCCGCCCGTCGCGGCGCGGCCGCCGATCTGCTCGTCGTCGGGCTCGGGAACCCGGGTGCCACCTACGACGGAACTCGGCACAACGTCGGCGTGGAGGTGGTGGAGCTGTTGGCGCGTCGCCACGGCGAGACCCTGCGTCGCTCGAAGGAGCTCGCTCTCGTCGCCGAGGCGCGTCCGTCCGGTCAGCGGCTCGTGCTGGCGTTCCCGCAGACCTACATGAACGAGTCGGGTCGGTCGGTGCAGATGCTCTGCCGACGGCACGGGGTCGAGGATCCCGAGCGGCTCGTCGTCGTGCACGACGAGCTGGACCTGCCTCCGGGGCGGATCAAGCTGAAGCGCGGCGGCGGACTCGCCGGGCACAACGGCCTGCGGTCGATCAAGGCGCACCTGCACACCGACGCGTTCCTGCGGGTGCGCGTCGGGGTCGGCAAGCCACCGGCCGGCAAGGGGGTCGACTGGGTGTTGTCGCGCCCCGGCCGTGCGGACCGCACCGAGCTCGACGTCGCCGTCGAGCGCGCGGCCGATGCCGTCCTCGCGGTGCTCGACGGCGGTCTCGACGCCGCGATGGCGATCTACAACCGTGACGACATCTGAGGCGTAGGTGGCGCTGCGCGATCTCCCCGCCCTGTTGCGCGACGACCCGGCGTTCGCCGGGGTCCTCGGGCGTTCCTCGGCCACCCTGTCGGTGCCGGAGGCGGCCCGGGCCATCGTGCTGGCGGCGGTTGCGACATCGGGGAGCCGGTCACCGCTGCTCGTGGTCACGCCGACCGGCGCCGACGCCGACCGGCTCGCCGCCGACCTCGCCACGTTCCTCGGCCCGGCGGCGGTCGATCTGCTCCCGGCGTGGGAGACGTTGCCGTTCGAACGGGTGAGCCCGTCGGCGGAGACGATGGGTCGTCGGGTGCGGGTGCGGTCGCGTCTCGTTGAGGGCGACGACCGGTTGTCGTTGGTGGTCGCACCGGTGCGGGCGTTGGTGCAGCGCCTCGGTCCGACGTCGGCGTCGCCGGCCCCGGTCCGGGTGGCGCGGGGGGACCGCGTCGATCAGCAGGCGCTTCTCGAGGGGTTGGTCGCGGCGGGGTACCGCCGGGAGTACCAGGTGGAGAACCGGGGCGAGTTCGCCGTGCGCGGGTCGATCGTCGACGTGTTCCCGGCGACGGCGGACGTCCCGGTGCGCATCGATCTGTGGGGCGACGAGGTCGACCGCCTGACGACCTTCAGCGTCGCCGAGCAGCGTTCGACGGCCGATCTCGACGCGGTCGAGGTGTTCCCGTGTCGGGAGTTCGTGCCGGACGCGGCGGTGCGGGCCCGTGCGACGGAGCTGATCCGTTCGGCGCCCTGGGGTGCGGAGCCGTGGGCCCGGGTCGCCGAAGGCGAGACCTTCGACGGGATGGAGTCGTGGCTGCCCTGGCTCGACGGCGACCCGGTGCTGCTCCCCGACCTGCTCCCAGCCGAATCGCTCGTCGTACTCGTCGACCCGCGGCGGGTGCGTGACCGTGCGGCGGAGGTCGTCGCCGAGGAGGCGGACCTCGCCCGGTCCCTCTCGCGGTCGTGGGGGGCGGACCCGGACGGTCTTCCGGCGTTGCACGTGCCCTTCGACCGCCTGCTCGAGCGCTGCCCGGCGGCGCTGTGGACCCTGCAGTCGGTGCCGGAGGGGCCGGACGTCGCCATGGTGTCGGCGATGCCGTGGGCCGCCGTCGGGGCCGACGGTTCGGCGCTCGTCGACCAGCTCGTCGGCCTCCTGTGTGACGGCTACCGGGTGGTGGTCGGGGCGGATCGCGCGTCGTCGGTCGAACGGATCCGCGACCTGTTGGTGCGCCAGGGGGTGGACCTCACGGCGGTCGACCCGGACGCGGTCGATGCCCGTCCCGGCGGCCGGGTCACGGTGGCCCCGCTCGAACGGGGGTTCGTGCTCCCGGGGGCGCGACTCGCGGTGCTCGCCGAGTCCGACGTGACGGGCCGGCGTCGGGTGCACCGTCGGCCGCGACCGCGTCCGGCGCGGGCGTCGTCGGGGTTCTTCGACGACCTCGAGGTGGGCGACCACGTCGTGCACCACCACCACGGGGTGGGCCGCTACGGGGGGATGGTCACCCGGGCGATCGGCGGGGTGGAACGCGACTACCTGCTGCTCGAGTACAAGGGCGGCGACAAGCTCTACGTCCCCTCCGACCAGATCGACGCGGTCCGGCACTACACGGGTGGCGAGTCGCCGTCGCTGCACCGCCTCGGCGGAACCGACTTCGCCCGCACGAAGGCGAAGGTGCGATCCGCGGTGGCGGAGATCGCCCAGGAGCTCGTCGTCCTCTACCAGAAGCGGCTCCACACGCCGGGCCGGGCGTTCGCGCCGGACACCCCGTGGCAGCGTGAGTTCGAGTCGGCGTTCTCCTTCACGCTCACGCCCGATCAGGCACGGGCGGTCGAGGACGTGAAGATCGACATGGAGGCGCCCCGGCCGATGGACCGCCTCGTGTGCGGCGACGTCGGGTTCGGCAAGACCGAGGTGGCGTTGCGGGCGGCGTTCAAGGCGGTGCAGGACGGCACGCAGGTGGCGGTGCTGGTGCCGACCACCCTGCTCGCGAACCAGCACGGCGCGACGTTCGCGGACCGCTTCGCCGGCTATCCGATCCGGGTCGAGGTCCTGTCACGGTTCCTCACCCCGGCGCAGGTCCGGGCGGTCCTCGCGGGGCTCGCGTCGGGCGAGGTGGACGTGGTCGTGGGCACGCACCGGTTGTTGTCGGAGGACGTCCGGTTCCGTGATCTCGGCCTGCTCGTGGTCGACGAGGAGCAGCGGTTCGGGGTGCAGCACAAGGAGCAGGTGAAGCGCCTGCAGACCGGGGTCGACGTGCTCACCCTGTCGGCGACCCCGATCCCGAGGACCCTCGAGATGTCCCTCGTCGGCATCCGTGACCTGTCCGTGCTGAACACCCCGCCGGCGGACCGCCAGCCGATCCTCACCTACGTCGGGGGCTACGACGAACGGGCGGTCGCCGAGGCGGTCCGGCGTGAGCTGCTGCGCGAGGGTCAGGTGTTCTACGTGCACAACCGTGTGCAGGACATCGAACGTCACGCTGCGCGGCTGGCGGAGTTGGTGCCGGAGGCGAGGATCGCGGTCGCCCACGGGCAGATGGACGAGGGGTCCCTCGAACAGGTCGTGCTCGCGTTCTGGGAGGGCCGGTACGACGTGCTGGTGTGCACGACGATCATCGAGTCGGGGATCGACATGCCGACGGTGAACACGCTCGTCGTGGACCGTGCGGACCTGATGGGGCTCGGGCAGCTCCACCAGTTGCGGGGCCGGGTCGGTCGGGCCGACATGCGGGCGTACGCCTACCTGTTCTTCCCGCCGGACCGGGTGCTGTCGGAGGAGTCCCACGAACGGTTGCGAACGATCGCCGAGGCGACGGAACTGGGTTCGGGGTTCAAGATCGCGATGCGGGACCTCGAGATCCGTGGTGCGGGGAACCTGCTCGGGACCGGCCAGTCGGGGCATGTGGCGGCGGTCGGCTACGACCTGTACTGCGAGATGGTCAACGTGGCGATCGCCGAGCTGAACGGCGAGGAGGTGCGTCCACCGGCGGAGATCAAGATCGAGGTGCCGCTCGACGCCCACCTGCCGGCCGACTGGATCGCGCGGGAGGACCTCCGGATCGAGGCGTACCGGCGGCTCGCGGCCGTGCGCGACCTCGACACGGTCGAGGACATCCGTGCCGAGTGGGTGGACCGGTTCGGGCCGGTCCCGCCGCCGGCGGAGGCGTTGCTGGCCGTCGCCCGTCTCCGTGCCGAGTGCGTCCGCACCGGGGTGACCGAGGTGACGGTGACGAAGGCTCCGGCGTTCGGTGGGGCTCGGTTCGTCGCCCGGATCGCGCCGCTCCCGCTGCGGGTCTCCCAGACGATGAAGCTTCAGCGCCTCTACAAGGGTGCGGTGGTGAAGGAGGACTCGGGCGAGGTGCAGGTGCCCGTCGCCCGTGCCGATGACGCCGCTGCGGCGGTCGTCGAGGTGCTGCGCGGTATCGTTCCCCTTCCCGGCACCGACGTCGGGGCGGAGGTGGGGTGACGGTGCGGTTCAGGCGCGTGGCGACGGTCGGCGTCGTGGTGCTCGTGGCGGTCGGCTGTAGCTGGCGTCCGCCCGCTGCGGAGGTCGACGGTGCAGCGGTGCCGGCGGACCGGATCGTCGAACGGGTCGAGATGCTGCGGGAGAGCACCGACTTCGCCGACGTGCTGCTGCAGGACTCGGGTCTCGTGGCACGCATCGAGGGCGGCCGGGCCCCGGCGGCGTTGACCGCGTACCTGCTGCGGGTCGAGATCTACCGGCGCGTGCTCGAGGCGGCGAACGCCCGGGCGGGCTCCACGCCGTCGGAGGAGCAGGTGACGGCGGTCGCCGATGACCTCGTTGCCGAGCTCGAGGATCTCGGCATCGTCGTCGACGACCGGATCCGAGCGTTCGCAGCCGACATCGCCCAGGTGTTCGTCGGTCAGCAGGTGTACTGCACGGGGCAGGGGGCGGCTTCGGAGGAGGCGTGCGCGCTGGCGCTCGACTTCCTCTTCGTCGACCGGGAGATCTCCGTCGATCCCCGCTACGGCGTGTGGGACTCGCTCGGTCGTGCGGTGCGTGCGGCCGACGGGGTGGCCCGCTAGTGCGCCGCGTGCTGCGTGGTGTCGCGCTCGGGCTTGCGATCGTGGTTTCTGCGGCCGGCGTCGTGGCGTGCGGTGGCGGTGACGAGTCATCGGCCGTGGTCGAGTTCGACTTCACCGGCTCGGCGGCGACGGTCGACGGGTTCGACATCGACGCGAAGGAGCTCGGCGAGTTGATCGCGGCGTTCCGTCGGGCGCCGGGGGCGTTGCAGATCGCGATCGGGAGCGGTTCGCCCGACCAGCCCTCGTCGGATCAGCCGCAATCGGCGGTGGTGGCGACGCTCCTGCAGAGCCTCATCTACGAGCGGGTGGTCGACGCCGAGCTCGAGCGCCGCGGGGTCACGGTTCCCCCGGGCGACCGGGACATCGCCGAGACGCAGACCTCGGCCGTGTTCGGCGACTCGCTCGACGGTGAACCGGAGCTGCGGGAGCACCTCGTGAGCAGTTACGCCGCGTATGTGACGCTCGACAAGCTGCTCACCCCGCCGCCGCCGGACGAGGCGACGTTGCGGGTGGTCTACGACGCGGACCTCGACGCCTGGGAGCAGACGTGCGTCCGGCACATCCTGGTGGCGGATCGCGCCGCCGCCGACGCGCTCGCGGCCGAGCTCCGGGGCGGGGGCGACTTCGCAGCGCTCGCCCGTCAGCGTTCGATCGACACGGCGTCGGGCACGGCCGGGGGGGATCTCGGCTGCACGCAGCGCGGCCTGTTCGTCGAACCGTTCGAGACCGCGGCCTGGACCGGCGAGGTCGGTGTCCTGCAGGGCCCGATCGAGAGCCAGTTCGGTTGGCACGTCCTCGAGGTCACGAAGCGGGGGACGCTGACCTTCGAGGAGGCACGCGGGCAGCTCGAGCAGCTCTCGACGCTCCAGCCGTTCACCTCGCTCGGCAGCTGGCTGAGCGAGAACGTACCGAAGCTCGGGATCACGATCGACCCCCGGTTCGGCACCTGGGACGCGGTGTCGCTCGAGGTGATCCCGGTCGGGGCGAAGCCGTCGGGGTTGTCGATCACCCCGGACTCGTCGGCGACAACCGGGGCGGTCGGTCCGTCGACCACCCGGTAGCGCCCGGTGACCGTCGCGGCGAGGGGCCGGGTCGTGGTCGTGGGGCTGGGCCCGGCGGACGCGGGCCTCGTCACCGCGGCGACGCTCGATGCGGTGGCGGCCCATCCGCCGGAGGCTCGGTGGGCCCGCACGGACCGACATCCGTCGATCGCGGTGCTCGGCGACCACGGGAGTTTCGACGACGTCTACGAGTCGGCCGACCGGATCGGTGACGTCTACCCGACGATCGTCGAACGACTCGTCGTTCTCGCCGGGCAGTTCGGGTCGGTGCTGTACGCCGTGCCGGGGTCGCCCCTCGTCGCCGAGCGCACCGTGGAGCTGTTGCGCCTCGACCCGAGGGTCGAGTTGGTGGTGCTCCCGGCCCTGTCGTTCCTCGACCTCGCATGGGACCGGCTCGGCGTCGATCCGCTCGCCGTTTCCGTCCGGGTCGTCGACGGTCACCGGTTCGCGGCGGAGGCTGCCGGCGAGCGGGGGCCCCTGCTCGTCGCCCAGTGCGATTCCGTCGACGTCCTCTCCGAGGTCAAGCTCGCCGTCGAGGACGAGCCGCCGTCCGAGGTGGTGGTGCTCGCCCGGCTCGGCCTGCCGGACGAACGGGTCGATCGGGTGGCCTGGGACGACCTCGACCGGATCGTGGACGCCGACCATCTGACGAGCCTGTGGATCCCCGAGCTGTCGGCCCCGGTGGGCGCGGAGATCGCCGAGCTCGTCGAGGTGGTGCGGGCGCTGCGGGAACGCTGCCCCTGGGACTCCACGCAGACCCACGCGTCCTTGGCGCCCTACGCGGTGGAGGAGGCCTACGAGGTCGTCGACGCGATCGAGCGGTTCGACCCGGAGTCGGGTGCTGGGGTGGACGACCTCGAGGAGGAACTCGGCGACCTGCTCTTCCAGGTGCTGCTGCACGCCACGATTGCGGCGGAGGAGGGGTGGTTCGGTCTCGCAGACGTCGCCCGGGTGGTGCGGGAGAAGCTCGTGCGCAGGCATCCCCACGTGTTCGGACCCGACGCCGATGCGACGATCGACGTGGCCGCGGTCGAGGCGGCGTGGGATCGCCTCAAGGCGGAGGAGAAAGGACGGTCCGGCCCCTTCGAGGGGATCCCGGCGTCGTTCCCGCCGCGGCTCGCCGTGGCGAAGGTGCTCCGTCGGGCACGGACTGCGGGTGTGGAGGTCGACTTCGCCGGGGCGCTCGCGGCGCTCGACGCGGCCGAGGAGGCCGTACGGGCGGAGGTGCGGCGCGTGGTCGGTGGGGACGCCGGGTAGCGTTTCGGCCCATGAGTCTCATCGAGCAGGTCATCGGGCGCGAGGTGCTCGATTCCCGTGGCAACCCCACCGTCGAGGTCGAGGTCGTGCTGACCTCGGGGGCGTCGGGTCGGGCGATGGTGCCGTCGGGTGCGTCGACGGGGGCGTTCGAGGCCGTCGAGCTCCGTGACGGTGGCGACCGCTACCTCGGCAAGGGGGTGCGGACCGCGGTCGGGCACGTGAACGACGAGATCGCCGAGGTGGTCTGCGGGTTCGACGCCCTCGACCAGCGCGGGGTCGACGCCGCGCTCGTCGATCTCGACGGCACCGATAACAAGGGCCGACTCGGTGCCAACGCGATCCTCGGCGTGTCCCTCGCCGTGGCGCATGCGGCCGCCGACGAGGTCGGGCTGCCGTTGTGGCGCTACGTGGGTGGTGCGAACGCCCACGTCCTGCCGGTCCCGATGATGAACGTGCTCAACGGCGGCGCCCACGCCGACAACAACGTGGACTTCCAGGAGTTCATGTTCATGCCGGTCGGCGCGGCGAGCTTCTCCGAAGCACTGCGTTGGGGGGTGGAGTGCTACCACACGCTGCGTCGCCTGCTGCACGATCGCGGGCTCGCCACCGCCCTCGGTGACGAGGGTGGGTTCGCACCCTCGGTGGCGTCGAACGAGGCGGCGTTGCAGCTTCTTGTCGAGGCGATCGGCGCGGCCGGGTTCGAACCGGGCCGGGACATCGCACTCGCGCTCGACGTCGCCTCGACGGAGTTTTTCGCCGACGGCCGGTACACGTTGGCGGGCGAGGGCCGCTCCTTCGACGCGGCGGGGATGGTCGACCTGCTCACCGACTGGTGCGCCCGCTACCCGATCGTGTCGATCGAGGACGGGATGGCGGAGGACGACTGGGACGGGTGGCGGCTGCTCACCGAACGGGTCGGCGACCGTGTGCAGCTCGTGGGCGACGACCTCTTCGTGACGAACTCCGAGCGGCTCTCCCGTGGGATCGAGACGGCGACGGCGAACGCGATCCTCGTGAAGGTCAACCAGATCGGCTCGCTCACCGAGACCCTCGACGCGGTCGGCCTCGCGACCCGGTCGTCGTACCGGGCAGTGATGTCGCACCGTTCGGGCGAGACGGAGGACACCACGATCGCCGATCTCGCAGTGGCGACGAACTGCGGCCAGATCAAGACCGGTGCGCCGGCGCGCAGCGACCGGGTGGCGAAGTACAACCGGCTGCTGCGCATCGAGGAGCAGCTCGGCGAGACCGCCGTGTACCCGGGGCACGCGGCGCTGCGCGGAGGGCGCCCGGTCTGATGGCGCTGCGGCATCGGCGTCTCGTCACGACGATGGGTCTCGTCGCCGGCTCCGGCGTCGTGGCGTTCGTCGTGTCGTTCCCGGTGCGCGACATCCTCGATCAACGGGCGGAGACCCGCGCGTCGCTCGACCGCCAGGCGGCGCTCGACGAACAGATCGACCGGACGCGCCAGCGGATCGACCGGCTCGAGGACCCCGAGGAGATCCGCCGGTTGGCGCGTGAGCGCTACGGCTGGGTGCCGCCCGGGGTGGAGTCGTACCGGGTGATCACGCCGTCGGCGGCGGCGGTGCCGCTGCCGTACGGCTGGCCGTTGCTGGTCGACCCGATCTCCTGAGCAGGGTTCAGGCGGGTTCGACGCGCCGGTCGCCGAGGCCGAGGGCGTCGAGCACGGCGTTGAGGACCCGGGCGTCGTCGTCGAACCCGATGGCGTCGGCGAGGTCGTCGTTGCCGCCCGCCCGCTGCACGAAGTAGCCGACGACTCCGCGCAGCAGCGCCCGTTCGTCGTCCTGCCAGCGATGCGGTTCGTCGAGCAGGCCGTCGAGGACGTCGGCGATCCGTTCGGCCGTCTCGAGGTCGGATGCGGGGAAGCGTTCGGCGGCGATCCGTACGGCGGCGATGTGGGTCGTCACGACGAGGCGGAGATCGTGCAGATCGTCCACGCTCGTCGGCAGGCAACCGGCGACGAAGGTGTCCATCTCGCCGGGGTGGAGGAGCTCCTGGACGAGCAGACGCGCCCGCGTGCCGATCTCGGGATCCATCGCGGTGACCCTAGGCGGTGGGCCCCGGGTCCTCGTGGTCGGGTCGGCGTCACACGACGGGCCCGCGGGCGCTAAGGTCCCCTGCGTGACCGGGGACACGTCCCTTCCGGGGAGCCCAGGTCATGTCCGTCCTTCTACCGAACACCCCAGGGGGCCACTGTGAAGGTCACCGTCGAGGTCAACGGCACGTCGCAGTCCCATGACGTCGAGCCGCGGACCCTTCTCGTCCACTTCCTCCGCGAGCACTGCGGGTTGACCGGCACGAACATCGGCTGCGACACCTCGTCGTGCGGTGCGTGCACCATCCACGTGAACGGTGAGTCGGTGAAGTCCTGCACCATGCTCGCCGTGCAGGCCGACGGCCAGCAGGTCACCACGATCGAGGGCCTCGCCAAGGGCGACGAGCTGCACCCGATGCAGCAGGCGTTCCACGAGAACCATGCGCTCCAGTGCGGGTACTGCACCCCGGGCATGATCATGGCGGCCTGCTCGCTGCTCGACGAGATCCCGAACCCGACCGAGCAGGACGTCCGGCTCGGCCTCGAGGGCAACCTCTGCCGTTGCACCGGCTACCACAACATCGTGAAGGCCGTGCTCGCCGCTGCGGAAGGAGCGGGCAAGTGATCCCCGTCGCATTCGACTACAAGCGTGCCTCCTCGGCCGAGGAGGCCATCGCTCTGCTCGCCGAGTACGGCGACGAGGCGAAGCTCCTCGCGGGCGGGCACTCCCTGCTGCCGCTGATGAAGCTGCGGCTCGCGGCACCGTCGGTACTCATCGACGTCGGCCGTCTGACCGACCTGTCCTATGTTCGCGACGCGGGCGACCACCTCGCGATCGGTGCGCTGACCCGCCACCGTGACGTCGAGATCAGCGACCTGCTGCAGGCGCAGCAGCCGCTGCTCGCCGCTGCGGCCGCGGAGGTCGGCGACAACCAGGTGCGTCACCGGGGCACGATCGGTGGGTCGGTGGCGCACGCCGACCCGGCCTCGGACCTCCCGGCCACGTTGTTGGCGCTCGACGCCACGTTCGTTGCGAAGGGCCCGAACGGCGAGCGGGCGATTCCGGCGTCGCAGTTCTTCACCGGGTTCCTCGAGTCGGCGCTGCAGCCCGACGAGCTGCTGACCGAGATCCGAGTGCCGAAGGCGCCGGGTTCTGGGTTCGGGTTCCAGAAGTTCAACCGTCGAGCGCAGGACTGGGCGATCGTCGGTTGTGCGGTGACGCGTTCGGCGTCCGGCACCGGTGTGGCGCTCGTGAACATGGGTGCGACGCCGCTCCGTGCGACGGCGGTCGAGCAGGCGCTCGCCGGCGGTGCGTCCGCTGCCGACGCCGCGCAGCTCGCCGATCAGGGCACGGAGCCGAGCGCCGATCTGAACGCCTCGGCCGAGTACCGCCGCCATCTCGCCCGGGTGCTGGTGCGCCGGGCGCTCGAGGCCGCCGGCGCCTGAGCCGTCGTCGTTCCGAACATCGTGCAGGGGGCCGCTGCGGCGGCCCCCTGGCGCGTCCGGGGTCGGTGCCGCCGAGCGGTCCGGGGTCTTCTAACCTGCTCGCCGTGACGTCCGCCGAACCGCCCGTGGTGACCTTCGTCGACGACGTGGTCGCCGGCCTCGAGGCGAACGGCTACCTCCCCGACGAGGGACTCGCCACGGCGGTGTTCCTCGCGTTGCGCCTGCGTCGTCCGCTCCTGCTCGAGGGCGAGGCCGGGGTCGGCAAGACCGAGATCGCGAAGACGTTGGCCCGCTGGACGGGCGGTTCGCTGATCCGACTGCAGTGCTACGAGGGCATCGACGTCGCCCAGGCGGTGTACGAGTGGGACTACGCCCGCCAGCTGCTGCACCTGCGCACGGCGGAGGCGGTCGGTCGCACCTCGGGATCCGACGAGGCGGTGATCGAGGCGGAGTTGTACTCGCCCCGGTTCCTCGTGCGTCGGCCGTTGCTCGCCGCGGTCGACCACGGTGCCGGTCCGCCGCCCGTCCTGCTCGTCGACGAGGTCGACCGGGCCGACGACGAGTTCGAGGCGTTCCTCCTCGAGATCCTCTCCGACTACTCGGTGACCGTTCCCGAGCTGGGCACGTTCACGGCGGAGGTGCCGCCCGTGTGCGTGGTCACCTCGAACCGCACCCGTGACGTGCACGACGCGCTGAAGCGCCGGTGCCTCTACCACTGGGTGGACCACCCCGACTTCGAGCGTGAGGTGCGGATCATCGGCCTGAAGGCGCCCGAGGTGCCCGCAGCACTCGCCCGTCAGGTGGCGGCGGCGACGGAGGCGATGCGGTCGATGGGCCTGTACAAGCCGCCGGGGATCGCGGAGACGCTCGACTGGGCGCAGTCGCTGACGCTCCTCGGCGCGTCGACACTCGACGCCCGCACGGTCGAGGCGACCCTCGGGACGGTGCTCAAGTACCGCGAGGACCAGGAGCGTGTGCGGTCGTCGGGGGTCGAGGCGCTCGTGTCCGAAGCGCTGCAGCGTGGCCGCTGAGCACGTTCCGACGCTCGACCGTGCTGCGGTCGCGTTCGTGCGGTCGTTGCGGGCGGCGGGACTGCGGATCCCCGTCGGCAGTGCGATCACGTACCTGCGGGCGCTCGGCGAGGTCGGGGTCGGCACGCGTTCGGCGACGTACTGGGCGGGCCGGGCGACCCTCGTGCGCCGCCCCGAGGACATCGACCGCTACGACGAGGTGTTCCGAGCGTTCTGGTCGGCGGACGAGGGCGCGCCGTCGATCGTCGAGCCCGACACCGTGCAGATCGCGATCGCGTTCGACGACGCGGAGGACGACGACACCGACGACGACGCCGACACCGACGACGACGCCGAGCCGTTCGACGGGCCGGTGCTGCAGGTCCGGTTCTCCGACACCGAGACGCTGCGGCACAAGGACTTCGCCCGGTGCAGCGCAGCGGAGCTCGACGAGGCCCGTCGGCTGATGGCCGAGCTGCGGCTGTCGGGCGCGACCCGCGCGTCGCGGCGCTGGCGTGCCTCGCACCGTTCGGGTGATCCGCTCGACCTCCGACGCACCGTCCGGCACGCGTTGCGATCCGGTGGGGAGCCGGTGCGTCGGGTGCACCGTGCCCACGGCGAACGGAACCGGCGCCTGGTGCTGCTGGTCGACGTGAGCGGTTCGATGGAGGCGTACTCGCGGGCGCTGCTCCGGTTCGTTCATGCGGCGATCGTCGGTCGGACGAAGGTCGAGGCGTTCGCGTTGGGGACGCGGCTCACCCGGCTCACGCGGGAGCTGCAGTCGCGCGACCCCGACGCAGCACTCACCCGGGCCGCCGACGCGGTCGTCGACTTCTCCGGCGGGACCCGGCTCGGGGAGACCATCCGGACGTTCAACGACACCTGGGGGGTGCGGGGGATGGCCCGGGGGGCGGTCGTCGTGATCCTCTCCGACGGCTGGGACCGTGGGTCCCCCGAACTGCTCGGTACCCAGATGGCCCGGTTGCACCGGGTTGCGCACCGGGTGGTGTGGGTGAACCCGCTGAAGGCGTCGGACGGCTACGCGCCGCTCGCTCGGGGGATGGCCGCGGCGCTCCCGCACGTCGACGCGTTCATCGAGGGGCACTCGGTGGCCTCCTTGGAGGAGCTCGCCCGGGTGGTGTCGGCTCCGGGCTGAGGAGCGGGCAAGATGGGGGCGTGCGCGAGATCCTCGATGACATCGAACGCTGGCGGTCGGCGGGACGTCGGGTGGCGGTCGCCCGGGTGATCGACGTGTCCGGGTCGGGCCCGCGGTTGCCGGGGTCGGCGATGGCGGTCAGCGAGGACGGCGAGGTGGCGGGGTCCGTGTCGGGCGGGTGCGTCGAGGGCGCGGTCGTCACCGAGGCGCTCGACGTGCTCGCCACGGGTGCGCGCCGGCGGGTGACCTACGGGTTCTCCGACGACGAGGCGTTCGCCGTCGGGCTGACGTGCGGGGGCACGATCCACCTCTTCATCGAACCGCTCGACTGGTGAGCGCGGTGCCCTCGCTCTACGACCTGCTGCAGGAGGCGATCCGCGCCGAGCGCCCGGCTGCGCTCGCCACGGTGATCGACGGCCCGAACGTGGGGGCGAAGCTGCTCGTGCGCCCGGGGGAGCATCCGCTCGGGTCGCTCGGGCATCCGGATCTCGACCGGGTCGTCGCCCGGGACACCGCCGGTGAGCTGACGGCGGGACGCACGCTCGTGCGCCACTACGGGGCGGAGGGCCAGGCGCGCGAGGACACGGTCGCCGTGTTCGTGGAGAGCTTCGCGCCGCCGCCGCGCATGCTGATCTTCGGCGCGGTCGACTTCACGGCGGGGCTCGCGAAGGTGGCGAAGGTGCTCGGCTACCGGGTCACGGTCTGTGACGCCCGGCCGGTCTTCGCGACGACGGCCCGGTTCCCGATGGCCGACGAGGTCGTCGTCGACTGGCCGCACCGGCTGCTCGCCGAGGTCGGCCCGACCCTCGGTCCACGCGACGCCGTGTGTGTGCTCACCCACGATCCGAAGTTCGACGTGCCGGCGGTGATCGCTGCGTTGCGGACCGAGGTCGGCTACCTCGGCGCGATGGGGTCGCGCCGCACCCACGACGACCGGACCGCCCGGTTGCGGGCGGAGGGGGTCACCGACGCCGAGCTCGCCCGGGTCATGTCGCCGATCGGGCTCGACATCGGGGCCCGGACCCCGGAGGAGACGGCGGTGTCGATCTGCGCGGAGATCATCGCGGCGCGCACCGGTCGGCGGGCCCCGAGCCTGCGCGACACGAGCGGTTCGATCCACTGAACGCGCGGCGGGCCGCTTCCACGCTGCCGGGTGACGACCGCTAGCGTCTCGGTCACGTCAGCGGGCCGGTCAGCAGGGGGAGTGTCCAGGTGAACTTCGAACGGAATCCCGACCACGAGGCGATCCGCGAGGGTGTGCGCAGGATCTGCGCCGATTTCCCGGACACCTACTGGGCCGACAAGGACGAGAACCACGAGTTCCCGTGGGAGTTCTACAGGGCCATGGCCGAGGGCGGCTGGGTCGGGATCTGCATCCCCGAGGAGTACGGCGGCGGTGGCCAGGGGATCACCGAGGCGACGATCGTCCTCGAGGAGGTCGCGCGGTCGGGTGCCGGGATGAACGGCTGCTCGGCGATCCACCTGTCGATCTTCGGCATGAACCCGGTCGTGAAGTACGGGTCGGAGGAGCAGAAGCGGAAGTACCTGCCGGCGGTTGCGGACGGCACGCTGCACGTGGCGTTCGGGGTGACCGAGCCCGACGCCGGCACCGACACGACCTCGATCACCACGCGGGCACGGCTCGCGGAGGACGGTTCGCACTACGTCGTGCGCGGCCGCAAGGTGTGGACGACGAAGGCGCCGTACTGCGACCGGGTGCTGCTGCTGACGCGCACCACCCCGCGCGAGGAGGTCAAGCGTCGCACGGAGGGGATGACGCTGCTCTTCGCCGAACTGCAGAAGCCGGAGGTGACGATCACCCCGATCCCGAAGGCGGGCCGGAACGCCGTGGTGAGCTGCGAGGTGGTCTACGACGACCACCGGGTCGAGGTCGGCGACCGCATCGGCGACGAGGGGCTGGGGTTCACCTACATCCTCGACGGCCTGAACCCGGAGCGGGTGATGGTCGCGGCGGAGGCGCTCGGCTGCGGGTACGCAGCGCTCGCCAAGGCGACGACGTACGCCAAGGAGCGGGTCGTGTTCGGCCGGCCGATTGGCCAGAACCAGGGCATCGCATTCCCTCTCGCCGAGGCGTACAACCGGCTGAAGGCGGCCGAGCTGGTGTTGCGCCAGGCCACGTGGATGATCGACAACGACTTCCCCTCCACCCAGATCGGCGAGGCGGCGAACATCGCGAAGTGGTTGTGCGCCGATGCCGGGTTCCAGGCGGCCGACCAGGCGATGCAGACCCTCGGCGGCATGGGGTACGCGAAGGAGTACCACGTGGAGCGCTACTGGCGTGAGGCGCGGCTCATGCGGATCGCGCCGATCAGCCAGGAGATGATCCTCAACTTCGTGTCCGAGCACGTCCTCGGACTGCCCCGGTCCTACTGAGCGGGTCGTTCCCGTGACGACGGCGGCGGTGGTGCTCGCGGCCGGCGCCGGGTCGCGTTTCGACGGTCCGGCGCACAAGCTGCGGGCGCTGCTGCACGGTCGGCCGGTGCTGTCGTGGGCGCTCGACGCCGTGATGGCGGCGGGCCTCGACGAGGTGGTGGTCGTGACCGGCGCGGTCGACGTCGACGACCTCGTGCCGCAGGGCGTCCGGGTGGTGCACAACCCCCGGTGGGCCGACGGTCAGGCGACGAGTGTGCGGGTGGGCGTCGATGCGGCTGCCGCGGCGGGCCACGACGCCGTGGTGGTCGGTCTTGGCGACCAGCCGTTCGTGTCGGCGACGGCGTGGCGGTCGGTCGCCCGGGCGACGGCGACCCCGGTCGCGGTGGCGACCTACGAGGGCCGCAGGAGGAACCCGGTGCGCCTCGGGGCCGACGTGTGGCCGCTGCTCCCCGTCGACGGCGACGAGGGTGCGCGGTCGCTCATCCGCCTACGTCCTGATCTCGTGACGGAAGTACCCTGCAGCGGATATCCGGCCGACATCGACACGTCCGACGACCTGCGGTCGGCCCCGCCACCCCCCGGAGGGTCCCCATGGAACTGAACAACGAGTTCGAGGTCGACCGCCCCGTCGCCGAGGCATGGGCGGTGCTCACCGACGTGGAGCGCATCGCCCCTTGCCTGCCGGGTGCCGCACTCGAGGAGATCGAGGGCGACGAGTTCCGTGGGTCGGTGAAGGTGAAGGTCGGCCCGATCACCGCCCAGTACAAGGGCAAGGCGACCTTCGTGGAGAAGGACGACGCCGCGTTCCGTGCGGTGCTGAAGGCGGAGGGGCGCGATTCCCGCGGGCAGGGGAACGCCGCCGCGATGATCACCGCGCAGCTCACCGATCTCGGCGGGCGCACGAAGGTGGTCGTGTCGACCGATCTCACGGTCACCGGCAAGGTCGCGCAGTTCGGTCGCGGGGTCATGGCCGACGTGAGCGAGAAGTTGCTGGGCCAGTTCGTGCAGAACCTCGAGGCGAAGGTGCTCTCGCAGCCGTCGCCCGAGCCGGCGGCCGCGCCGGCAGAGGCACCCGCAGCGGACGAGGCCCCTGCGCCGGGCCCGCGCAAGATCACCCAGTCCGAGCCGGTCGAGGCCGTGAACCTGCTGTCGGCGACGGGGACCCCGGTGCTGAAGCGCCTCGCCCCGGTCGCTGCGGTGATCGCCGCGGTGATCATCCTCTGGCGTGTGCTGAGCTGAGCGTGCCGGTGGACGGTGCCCCGTCGGCGGCGGACGTCGAGGCGGTCGCTGCGCTGTTGGGCCGTGCGCCGCAGGGGCGGTTCTCGGTGGTGGTGCGCGACGCGTCCGGCGCCCCGATGGTGATCCGCAACGAGCCACTCCTCGCCGACGGGACCCCTATGCCGACGCGCTTCTGGTTGGTCGATCCGCAACTCCGTGCGGCGATCGGTCGCCTCGAGGCGATCGGCGCGGTCGACGAGGTCGAGGCGGCGGTCGACCCGGTGGCGCTGGCCGCCGCACACGACGGCTATGCCGCCGAACGGGACGCAGCCCTCCCCGTGGGCCATGTCGGGCCCCGCCCCTACGGCGGGGTCGGTGGCACTCGCACGGGGGTGAAGTGCCTGCACGCGCACTACGCGTGGTTCCTCGCCGGGGGTGACGACCCGGTGGGGGCGTGGGTGCACGAGCGGATCGACGGCTACCGACGGTCGGGCGGGTCGCGCCCGGGGACGTCGTCGTGAGCGGCGACGCGGCGGCGGTCGCGGCCGTCGACGTGGGAACGCTTTCGGCGCGTCTGCTCGTGCAGGACGCCACGGGGCGCGAGCTGGTCCGCACCGCGGTCGTGTGCGGGCTCGGGGAGGGAACCGCGTCGTCGCGCCGTCTCTCCTCCGATGGGGTGGCGGCGACGCTCGACGCGCTCCGGTCGTTCCGCACCGTGCTCGACGCGCAGGGCGTGGGGCGTGCCCGTGCGGTCGGCACGGCGGCGCTGCGCACCGCGGCGCCCGCGGACGTGGCGGCGTTCGTCGCCTCGGCCGGTGAGGTGCTCGGTGTCCCCCTCGAGGTGATCGACGGGGCGACCGAGGCGACCCTCTCGCACCGTGGAGCACTCGCCTCGCTCGGGCCGGTCGCCGGTTCGTCGGCGACGATCGACCTCGGCGGCGGGTCGATCGACGTCGCCGTCGGTGGTCCCGACGGCGTCCCGGCGACCTGTTCCCTGCCGGTGGGGGCGGTCGGGCTGACGGAACGGTTCCTGCAGGCGGATCCGCCGCCGCCGGAGGATCTCGTCGCTGCGCTGTCGATCGTGGAGGCGTACCTCGACGACCTGATCCGCTCCCTCCCCGAGGTGCGCACCGTCGACCGCGTCGTCGGCCTCGGCGGGACGTTCACGACGATGGCGGCCGTCGAGCTCGGCCTCGACCCCTACGACCCGGCGGTGGTGGACGGGTTCGTGCTCACGCGGGCGGCGGCCGAGGACGTCTTCCGCACGCTGGTCACCGAGCCGCTCGTCGATCGTGTCCACAACCCGGGGTTGCCGGCGGATCGTGCGGTGCACATCCTCGGCGGGGCGTGCGCGGTGGTCGCCACCTACCGGTTCCTCGGCCTCGACGCCGTCGTGGTGACGGGCTGCGACCTGCTCGACGGGATCGTCGCCGAGCTGCGCTGAACGTCGCCGACGGCGGACCGTTCCGCCGGTACCATGCGACGGTGGCTGTGTTGCGGGGGCGTCGGGTGGTGTTGCGGCCGTTGGGTCCGGCCGATTTCGGCGCCTACGCCGAGTCCCGCGCCGCGAACGTCGAGTGGTTGACCCGGTGGGAGCCCAAGCGGTTGCCCGGTCAGCCCGATCCGGCGCGCAGCTACGACGCGTTCGTCGCCCGGTGCTCGGCCCGCCAGCGGGAGCGCCAGCTCGGCACCGGCTACGGCTTCGGGATCTTCCTCGACGGGGTGTTCTGCGGCGAGATGAACCTGTCGGGGGTGCAGCGCGGGCCGTTCCAGTCCGCGTCGATCGGGTACTGGGTCGACCATCGTGCGGCCGGCCGGGGGTTGTGCCCGGAATCGCTGGTGGTGGTGTTGCGGTTCGCGTTCGAGGAGCTGGCCCTGCACCGGGTGCTCGTGGCGATCGTGCCCCGCAACCATGCGAGCCGTCGGGTCGTGGAGAAGGTCGGCGTGCGCTGCGAGGGCACGGCGGTCGGGTTCCTCGAGATCGCCGGCGTGTGGGAGGACCACCTGCAGTTCGCGATGGTTGCGGAGGAGTGGGTGGCCCGCGCACCGGAACTGCTGCGTTCCTGGGTGGACGGGGCGGCGGCGGATCGCACCGATCCGCTCGCACACCCCGCCGTCACCGGGTGATCACTTCTTCGAGGTGATCTGGCTCTTGAGGACGGCGAGCTTCGCCTGGAACTCGGGCTGACCGACCGACCACGCCTGCGGGACGAGCTCGTACATGACGGCGTCACGGTGCTCGTCGATCGTGGCGACGTGGTGGAGGCTCGTCTTGATCTTGGCGACGAGCTCGGGCGGGCCGGCGGCGGCGACACCGGCGAGACGTCGGGCCTCGTCGAGAAGCTGGTCGTCCTCGACGCACTTCCACACGATGCCGGCGCGCTCGGCGGCGGGACCGTCGAGGATCTCACCGAACAGGTCGACGGCGAACGCGGTCTCCGGTCCGGCGATGCGGCGGAGCATCCAGGTGTGGCCGCCGCCCGGGTGGATGCCGAGCTGGAGGAACCGCGAGTCGAACCGGGCGCTGCGCCCGGCGACGCGCAGGTCGGTGACGAGCGCGAGGTTCATGCCGGCGCCGACGGCGGCGCCGTTGACCGCGGCGATGGTGGGCAGCGGGCACCGGCCGACGCGGAGGAACCCCTCGTAGATCGCGAGCAGGCCCTCCTCGGCGGACGCGCCGAGGTGGGAGAGGTCGGCGCCCGCGCAGAACGCCGGGTTCGCGCCGGTGACGACGACGGCGCCGACGGCGAGGTTCGCCTCGATCTCGTCGAAGGCGGCCATCATCTCGTCGCAGAACGCGAGGTCGAGGGCGTTGCGGCGGGCCGGGTCGTTGAGGGTGACGGTGGCCACCCGGTCGGCGATCTCTACGAGTACTCGGGACATGGGCGCAGCGTACCGCCGGGCGGTCCCAACGGACCGGGCGGGGGGTCTCGGTACGCTCGCCCGATGACGTTCTGGGACGAACGGTACGGGTCGGTCGAGTGGGCGTTCGGTACGGAGCCGAACGACTTCCTGCGGGAGAGCGCTGCGGCGATCCCGCCGGGTTCGGTGCTCTGCATCGGCGACGGTGAGGGTCGCAACGGCGTGTTCCTCGCGTCGCTCGGCCACGAGGTCACCTCGGTCGACCTGTCCGCGGTCGGTCTCGGAAAGGCCCGGGCGCTCGCGGCCGAGCGCGGGGCGGCGTTGCACACGGTGCAGGCCGATCTCGCCGGCTTCGACGTCGGGGTCGGGTGTTGGGTGGGGATCGTGTCGATCTTCTGCCATCTGCCGGGGGCCCTGCGCGACGACCTGTTCCCCCGTCTCGTCGCCGGGTTGGCCCCCGGCGGGGTGGTGCTCGTGGAGTCGTACACGCCGGCGCAGATCGGTCGGGGCACCGGCGGCCCTCAGGACGTCGACCTGCTGGAGACGCCCGGCGAGCTCGCCCGCCGGTTCGCCGCGCTGGCCTGCGAGCACGTCTGGGAGGGGGAGCGGCTCGTGGTCGAGGGAGCGTTCCATTCGGGGACGGCGTCGGTCGTGCAGTACATCGGTCGTCGGGTGGCGGAGGCGTCGGCGTAGCCTGCCCGCCGTGCACGTCACGCTCGATGCGGTGATCGTCGCGGTCACCGACGACCGCCCGAAGGTGCTGACCGTGTCGGCGCCGGCCGGCTCGGTACCGCGGTTGCCGACGGGCGTGCTCCGTGAGGACGACCGCACGCTCGAGGCGGCGCTCCGACGGTTCGTCGTCGACGAGACCGGCCTCGACGTCGGCTACGTCGAGCAGCTCTACACCTTCGGTGACAGTGAGCGGCAGCCCGGCGGCGAACGGCTGCTGTCGATCGCCTACCTGGCGCTCGTCCGGGAGGCGGCGCCATCGGCGGATGCCGCCTGGGTCGACTGGTACGACCTCTACCCCTGGGAGGACCACCGGTCGGGTCGCCCGCCCGTGATCCCGGAGCTGATCGCCCCGACGCTCGACGCCTGGGTCGGCGAGGCCCGCTCGGCGCCGGAGCGGTCGCGTCGCGAGGAGCGGGCGCATGTCGTGTTCGGTCTGGGCGGGGTGGCGTGGGACGGGGTGCGGGTGCTCGAACGGTTCGAGCTGCTCTACGAGACCGGCCTGCTCGAGGAGTCGACGGCGCGCCGTTCGGAGGCGGTGCGTTCGCTCGCGTTGCAGGGTGACCACCGGCGCATCGTCGCAACCGCGCTCGGACGGTTGCGGGGCAAGCTGACCTACCGGCCGGTGGTGTTCGAGCTGTTGGGGGAGACGTTCACCCTCTCCCAGCTCCAGGAGCTCGTCGAGGCGCTGTCGGGGGCTCGGCTCCACAAGCCGAACTTCCGTCGCCTCGTCGAGGGGGCCGGCCTCGTGGAGGCGACGGGGACGACCGCGCCCACGGGTGGGCGTCCGGCCGCGTTGTACCGGTTCCGTCGGGACGTGGTCCGGGAGCGGCCGCGTCCGGGGGTGGGTACGCCCTGGACGCGGGGCTGAGCCCGCCGACGCGTTTGCGCAGCGGTCCCGG
>VGBO01000021.1 GCA_016870475.1 Actinomycetota bacterium
CCTCGAGCGCTTCGCGACCGAGGTCGCCCCGGCCCTGCGGGCCCGACGCCCCTGATCAGGGCGCGTCGGTCTCGGCGATCCCGGCGAGCCGGAGAGCCGAACGCTTCGCCCCCTCGAGGTCGTAGTGCTTGCGGGTCACGATCCGCTGGGCGTACAACCCACCACCGGCCTGGATGTTGGTCACCTGCGACCACCCGCCGTACGCGTCGGCGGAGAAGTCCCGGATTGCGTGGAACAGCCGCGTGCGGTACTCACCGTCGACGCCGCGGCGCGTCCCCATGTACTTGCGGAGCAGGCCACCGGTCTCGTCGTTCTCGAGGTCGCTCATCGACGGCGCGGTGACGACCGCACCGCCCGAGATGTCGTGCAGGTGGCGGAGCATCAGGTTGTAGTTCGCCGCGCCCGTGTACTTGCCCGCGTTCGTGTAGAGCTCCGAGGGGAACACCGCACCGAACACACCGGCCTCGGCGTGGGACAGCGCCGCCTCGAGACACGCCCGGATCACCGTGGCGTGGATGATCATCTCGGAGATCTTCTCCCGGATGTGCCCCTCACCGGCGAGCCCGTTCGCCTCGGCGACGAGCTGCGCGAACCCCACGAGCAGGTCGGCGCCGTCAGCCATCGCTGCGAGGCCACCGAGGCGCTCCCACAGGCCGAGGCAGTGGGCGAACGTACCGGCGAGCGTCGTCTCGCCGTCGAGGAAGATGCGTCCGTTCGGCACGAACACGTCGTCGAAGAGCACGAAGCCCTCCGGGTAGTGGTCGGCCCCCGAGATCGGGAAGTCCCGCGGGTCGTGCCCGCGTGGCGCGTACGTGGTGTTCACGATCTTCACGCCGGGAGCGTTCACCGGGACCACACAGGCGATCGAGTACTCCTCCTCGCCCGTCTTCATCGACTTGGTCGGGATCGTGAGGAGCTCGTGGCCGAGCGACGCGCCGGTGATGTGCAACTTCGCGCCGCGCAGCACGACCCCGTCGGCCGTCCGGTCGACGACGTGCAGGTAGGCATCGGGGTCGTCCTGCTTCGCCGGTGGACGCGACCGGTCGCCCTTCGCGTCGGTGATGCACTGCGTGATCCGCAAATCGCGCGCCGTCGCGTCGTCGACGAAGGCCTGGATCCGCTCCACGTACGCCGGGGCGACATCCGCGATCCGACCCGCCGCGGTGGCGAGCGTCATGAGCGACGTGTAGGTGACGTGGGCCATCATCCCGGCGTGGTGCACGACCTCCACCTTCGAGCGCAGCTCCTCGACCGAGGTGGGAACGCCCATCACCGGGCTCACCCCGTCGACGGCCTGGCCGGCGAGCCAGTCGTAGCCGTCGGCGACCCGATCGACCGCGATCCCGAGGATCGGGTGGCCGGGGAGATCGTCGACCCGCTCACCCTCGAAGAAGGTCGCGCGCCCGTCGTCGAGCGACGCCTTGTACTGGTCCCCCGTCATCAGCCCCATGTCGCTCCCCCGATCCCGCGTCGACGCTCCTGCGTCCACCGCCGGGAGGCTAGTGCCGCCGCTGTGGGCCGATCCCTCCGACGCGGCAGGATGACGGGGTGCAACCGACCGAGCGGTACACCCACGGCCACCACCCCACCGTCGTCGCCGCGCACGCGTCGCGGACCGCGGCGAACTCCGCCGCGTACCTGATCCCGCACCTCCGACCGGGGGTGGTGCTGCTCGACGTCGGCTGCGGCCCGGGGTCGATCACCCTCGACCTCGCCGACCTCGTGGCCCCGGCGACGGTGGTCGGCGTCGACAACGTACCGGCCGTCCTCGCCGAGGCCACCGCCGCCGCCGAGCGTCGCGGCACGTCGAACGTGACCTTCGTGGAGGCCAGCGCGTACGCGCTCCCGCAGGCCGATGCGAGCGTCGACGTGGTCCACGCCCACCAGGTGCTGCAGCACCTCGCCGACCCGGCGGCCGCGCTCGCCGAGATGCGTCGAGTGCTCCGACCGGGAGGCATCGTCGCCGTGCGCGACGCCGACTACGGGACGATGGTGCACACCCCCCACGACCTCCTCCTCGACCGCTGGCGGGACCTCTACCACGAGGTCGCCCGACGCAACGGCGGCGAGGCAGACGCCGGACGCCACCTCTACGGCTGGCTCCGCCACGCCGGGTTCGTCGACGTCGTCGCCACGTCGAGCACCTGGACCTACGCCGATCCCGAGGCGTGCCGGTCGTGGGGAGAACTCTGGGCCGTGCGGATCACCGCAGGCGCGTTCGCGGACCACGCTGTCGACGCCGGCCTCGCCACCCGCGACGACCTCGACGAGCTCGCCGCCGCGTGGCGGATGTGGGCCACCCACCCTGACGCCTACTTCTGCTTCGTGCACGGCGAGGCCATCGGCCGACGCCCGTAGTCGAGGCGCGGAGCACGGCACGCGTGCGAGGATGCGGCCATGTCGTCCCTGTCGCACGCCGAATGGCTCCGGACCACGGTCGAGGAGATCCTCGAACCCTCCCTCGAGATCGTCGACCCGCACCACCACCTGTGGGACTTCCCGACGAACCCCTACCGCCTCGCCGAGCTCCACGCGGACACCGGATCGGGCCACAACGTCACCGAGACCGTGTTCGTGGAGTGCACGTGGGGCTACCGGACCGACGGGCCGGAGCACCTGCGTCTCGTCGGTGAGACGGAGCACGTCGCAGCGGAGGCCCGTGCCTCGGTCGCCGCCGGTGGTGCGGAGATCGCCGCGATCGTGTCGCGGGCCGACCTGACGGCGGGTGCCGCGGTGGAGGAGCTCCTGCTCGCCCACGACGCCGCCGGCGACGGGAAGTTCCGGGGGATCCGGCACGCGACCGCATGGGACGCCGACCCCGCCATCCACGAGACCCACACGCGCCCCGGCCCGGGCCTCATGGGGACCGCGGCGTTCCGGGAGGGGTTCGCGACGCTCAGCCGACTCGGGTTCAGCTTCGACGCGTGGCTCTACCACCCCCAGATCCACGAGCTCACCGACCTCGCCCGGGCGTTCCCCGAGGCGACGATCGTCTGCGACCACCTCGGCGGACCGATCGGCGTCGGCCCCTACGCGGGCCGACGCGACGAGGTGCTCGCGGCGTGGCGCCCGCAGATGACCGAGCTCGCCTCCTGCCCCAACGTCGTGCTGAAGGTCGGCGGGATCGGCATGACCTCCTACGGCATGGACTGGCACCGCCGTCCGACCGCCCCGACGTCGACGGAGCTCGCTGCCGCATGGGGTGACGAGATCCGGTACTGCATCGACCTGTTCGGCCCGGACCGCTGCATGTTCGAATCGAACTTCCCCGTCGACGGGCGATCCGTCAGCTACGCCGTGCTGTGGAACGCGTTCAAGCGGATCGCCGCCGACGCGAGCCCCTCGGAGAAGGCGGCGCTGTTCGCCGGCACCGCCCGGCGCACCTACCGCATCGCGTGATCGGCGCCGAGGTCGCGCTCAGCGCCCCGTGAAGCGGGCCTCGCGCTTCTCCACGAACGCGAGGAACGCCTCGCGGGTGTCCTCCGACCGCATGATCCGCATGTGCCGCTCCGACTCGATGTCGAGATAGTCGGCGAAGGTCGTGCGTTCGGAGGCGAGGAAGTTCGCCTTCATCCCACGCAGCGCGAGCGGCGCGGAGGCGGAGAGGCGGTCCCGGACCGCGGCGATCTCGTCGCCGAAGGCCGCATCGTCGAAGACCGCCGACACGAGGCCGATCCGGTGCGCCTCGGCGGCGTCGAACCGCTCGGGGAGGAAGTACAGCTCGCGGGCCTTCGCCGCGCCGAGGAGCCGGGACAACGTCCACGGCCCTCCCATGTCGCCGGCGGCGGCCACCTTGAGGAACGCTGTCGTGAACACGGCGGAACGGGCGGCGAAGCGGAGGTCGCACGCCGCAGCCCAGCCGAGGCCGGCACCCGCGGCCGCACCGTTGATCGCCGCGACCGTGACCGCGGGCATCTCGTGGAGGATCCGCGTGAGGTCGAACGCGGAGAGCGGCAACGGATCGTCGATCTCGCCGGCCGAGTAGTGCTTGAGGTCGGCGCCGACGCAGAAGTCACGCCCGGCGCCGGTGAGGACCACCACGAGCAGGTGCGGGTCGGCGGCGAGGTCGACGAGCGCATCGTGCAGCTGGACCATCATCCGGTTCGTGATGCCGTTCCGGTTCGCGGGTCGGTCGAGCCGGACCGTCGCCGCAGTCGTCCCATGGCGTTCCACCGTCACGTCGGTCGTCGTCATCGTCGTCCCTCCTCCGGTCGGGACCAACGGCGGTACCCGCGTCCCGACTGCGCACTCTACGATGCCGAACACACGGCGATCCGGGGGGTCACGCACATGAAGTTCGGCATCTTCTACGAGCACCAGCTGCCGCGTCCGTGGACGCAGGACAGCGAGTACGAGTTGTTCAACAACTCCCTCGACCAGATCGAGCTCGCCGACCGGCTCGGCTACCACTACGCGTGGGAGGTCGAGCACCACTTCCTCGAGGAGTACTCGCATTCCGCAGCGCCCGAGGTGTTCCTCGCCGCGGCGTCGCAGCGGACGAAGCAGATCCGGCTCGGGCACGGCATCGTGCAGCTCACGACCAACCACCCGGCCAGGGTCGCCGAGCGCGTCTCGACCCTCGACCTGCTGTCGCACGGCCGGGTGGAGCTCGGCATCGGCGAGGGGTCCTCGGTCACCGAGCTGCACCCCTTCGACCGACGGTTCCGGGACAAGCGCGCCGTCTGGGAGGACGCGGTCCGCTGCCTCATGCCGATGTTCTCCGAGCACAACTGGGAGTACCACGGCGAGTTCTTCGACTTCCCGGCACGCAACGTGCTCCCCAAGCCCCGTCAGAAGCCGCACCCGCCGCTGTGGGTGGCGTGCAGCCAGCTCGAGACCATCGAGTACGCCGGCCGCTGCGGCATGGGGGCCCTCGGGTTCAGCTTCGTGTCGGCGGAAGCCGCCCAGGCCTGGGTGCACGCCTACTACAACGCGTTCCTGAAGCGGCAGGACAAGCTCGCCGACTACGCGACGAACCCGAACATCGCCGTCGTCGCGCCGTTCATGTGCTGCGAGACCGAGGAGGAGGCGATCCGCCGATCGGAGGGGTCGACGTTCTTCCAGTTCGCACTCCGCTTCTACAACACCCACGGTCCGGTGGAGCCGAACTCGATCAGCCTGTGGGACGAGTACCAGGCGTGGCGCAGCACGCCGGAAGGTGAACGCGCCGGCCGCGCCCGGGCGATGATCGGGACTCCGGACCAGCTCCGCGAGCGGCTCCGCAAGTTCGAGGCCTCGAACATCGACCAGGTGATCCTGCTCAACCAGGCGGGGAAGAACACCCACGAGGACATCTGCGCCTCTCTCGAGCTCTTCGCCCGCGAGGTCATGCCGGAGTTCGTCGAGCGCGAGCCCGAGCACCAGGCCTGGAAGGCGCAGGTGCTCGCCGGCGAGATCGAGCTCGCCGAGGTCGACACCGAGGCCTACCGGTTGATCACGAACCAGACCCCGTCGACGAAGGTCAAGGTGCTCGAGTCGGCCGGGGTCGCCGACACGGTCGCGACCATGGGTGGCTTCGCCGGTTCCTGACCGCCGGGACCCTTGTCCTTATACCCCCGGGGGTATACACTGTGGCCATGTTCTTCCAGCAGTACTACCTCGCCTGCCTGTCGCACGCCTCCTACCTCGTCGGCGACCGGACCACCGGGCGCGCGGTCGTCGTGGACCCCCAGCGCGACATCGCGCAGTACCTCGCCGACGCCGAGGAGAATGGTCTGCGGATCGAGGCGGTCATCGAGACCCACTTCCACGCCGACTTCCTCTCCGGCCACCTCGAGCTCGCCGACGCGACCGGTTCGGAGATCCTCTACGGCGAAGCTGCCGCCGACATCGCCGAGTTTCCGATCCGCACCCTCGCCGACGGGGAGCGGCTCCCGCTCGGCGAGGTCGTGCTCGAGGCCCGGGCGACCCCCGGCCACACGCCCGAGTCGATCAGCATCGTCGTCTACGAGCGTGCGGAGGACACCGTGCCCTACGGGGTCCTCACCGGCGACACGCTCTTCATCGGCGACGTCGGTCGGCCGGACCTGCTCACCTCCGTCGGGGTGACGGGCGACGAGCTGGCCCGCCAGCTCTACCGGTCGTTGCAGGACAAGCTCCTCCCCCTGCCCGACGAGACCCGGGTCTTCCCCGCCCACGGCGCCGGATCGGCCTGCGGCAAGAACCTCTCGACCGAGACCGTCTCGACGATGGGCGAGCAGCGCCGCACGAACTACGCCCTCCAGCCCATGACGGAGGAGGCGTTCGTGGCCGCCGTGACGGAGGGCCAGCGCGCTGCCCCCCTCTACTTCGCCTTCTCCGCCGCCCGGAACAAGCAGGCCCGACCGCTGCTCGAGGAGGGCGACGCCCCGACGCCGCTCCCCCTCGAGGAGGTCCTCCGCCTCCAGGCCGGTGGGGCGCTCGTGCTCGACACCCGTCCCCCCGCCGATTTTGCGCTCGGCCACCTGCGCGGGTCGGTCAACGTGGGCCTCGAAGGGCGCTTCGCCGGGTACGCCGGCGACGTGATCCGGCCCGACCAGTCCGTCATCCTCGTCGGCGAGGACGGCACCGAGACCGAGGCGAAGGTCCGCCTCGCCCGCATCGGCTTCGACCGGGTCCTCGGTGCGCTCGCCGAGCCGATCGAGTCCTTCGTCCGGAACCCCGACCTCGTGGAGCAGTCGGCACGCATCAGCGCACCCGAGCTCGCTGCTCGCCGTCGCGAGCTCCAGGGACTCCAGGTCGTCGACATCCGTAACGAGGGCGAGGCGCGGCTTGGCATGATCCCGGGCGCCGTGGTGGTCCCCCTCGCCCGCCTGCTCGCACGGCTCGACGAACTCGACCGGACCGCACCCACGGTCGTGCACTGCGCCGGCGGGTACCGGTCCTCGATCGGCACCAGCGTCCTGCGGGCCAACGGTTTCACCGACGTCTCCGACCTCCTCGGCGGTTACGCGGCCTGGGCCGCCGCGGAGCTCCCGACGACGACCTTCACCCCCGACGTCGGCTGATCGGTGGAGGAGTTCCGCGGCCTGATCGCCTCGCCCCTCGGGTTCCTCATCGGGGTCTCCCTCGGCGCGCTCGGCGGCGGCGGGTCCATCCTCGCCGTCCCGGCACTCGTCTACGCCGCCGGCCAGCAACCCCGCGCCGCCACCACGACCTCGCTCCTCGTCGTCGGACTCACGGCGCTCAGCAGCATGGCGACCCACCTCCGGGCCGGACCGGTCCGCGTGGGTACCGGCATCGTCTTCGCTGCGGTCGGCACCGCAGGCTCGACGCTCGGCACCATGCTGAACCGGTCCGTCGACCCGCAGGTGCTCCTGCTCGCCTTCGCCGGCGTGATGGTCGTCGCCGCGTGGCGCATGTGGGTGGGCAACAAGAAGCTGGCGGCGAGCGCCGTACCGGACGACGCCGGGACCAGGTGGACCGCCGAGACGATCGTGAAGATCGTGGTCGCCGGTAGCTTCGTCGGCTTCCTCACCGGATTCTTCGGTGTCGGTGGCGGGTTCGTGATCGTGCCCGCGCTCGTGCTCGCCCTCCGCCTCCCCATGCCGGAGGCCGTCGGCACCTCGCTCCTCGTCATCGGGCTCAACTCCGCGTACGCGTTCGTCGGCCGTGTGGGCACGGTCGGCGTCGAATGGCGGGTCGCGCTGCCGTTCCTCGTCGCCGGACTCGCGGGTTCGGTGGTCGGCAAGCGGATCGCCGACCGTCTCCCCGCCGCGACGCTCACCCGTGCGTTCGTCGGCCTCCTTGTCGTCGTGGCTGCGTACACCGCCGCACGGTCGGCGTTCACACTCCTCGGCTGAGCGACGGGCCGACGACCCGCCTCAGCCCGCGGCGACCGCCTCGTGGTCGAGGTACTCGGCGAACTTGTCGAGCGCAGCACGCCGACGCGTGGGGACGTGCTCGGTCGGCACGTCGGTCGGCCGGTACCGCTTCAGCAACTGGCGGGCCACCGTCACGCGGTGCACCTCGTCGGGACCGTCGTAGATGCGTGCCGCCCGCGCTGACCGGTACATCTGCTCGAGCGGGAGGTCGGTCGTGTACCCGAGCGAACCGTGGATCTGGATCGCCCGGTCGATCACCTCGTACAGCACCTTCGCGCCCCAGAACTTGATGACCGCAATCTCGGTGCGGGCATCGGAGTAGTGCCGGCCGGACTCGTGCAGGCGATCCATCGTCCACGCCGCCTGCAGGGTGAGCAGTCGCGCCGCCTGCATGTCGGCGTAGGAATCGGCGATCCACTGCTGGATCATCTGCTTGTCGGCGAGGACGGACCCGTGGCTGTACCGCGACAGGGCGCGCTCGCAGAGCATGTCGAACGCCCGCTGCGACTGGCCGAGCCAGCGCATCGCGTGGTGGATCCGCCCGGGGCCGAGCCGCTTCTGAGCGAGGGCGAACCCCTGGCCGACCCCGTCCGGGAACCCGCCTACCACGCTGTCGAGCGGCACCCGCACGTTGTCGTAGACGATCTCGGCGTGCCCGCCCGGCTCACCGGTCCGGTGGTCGGGATGGCTCATCGTCGGGACGTCCCGCAGGATGTTCACCCCGGCGGTGCCCCGCGGCACGAGGATCATCGAGAACGCCTTGTACGGGCCGACCTCGTCCGGGTCGGCGGTGCGGCACATCACGATGAGCAGCTCGGCGATCGAGGCGTTCGAGCTGAACCACTTGTGCCCGTTGATCACCCACTCGTCCCCGTCGCGCACGGCGGTCGTGGAGAGCAGCGTCGGGTCGGCACCCGCACCCGGCTCCGTCATCGAGAAACAGCTCCGGAACCGCCCGTCGAGCAGCGGCTGCATCCACCGCTCCTTCTGCTCCGGGGTGCCGCCGACCGCGAGGAGTTCGGCGTTGCCGGAGTCGGGGGCGTTGTTCCCGAAGATCGCCGGGGCGTACGCGCACGCACCGAGGATCTCGTGCATGAGGCCGAGCTTCACCTGGCCGAACCCCAGGCCGCCCATGTCGGGCGGGAGGTGCGCGGCCCACAACCCCTGGCGCTTCACCTCGTCCTTGAGCGGTGCCGTGACCGCGGCGAACCGCTCCTGCCCGCCGGGTGCCCGCCAGTGGTCCTCGAGCGTCTCGAGCGGGATGATCTGCTCCCGCACGAACGTCCGCATCCAGGCGAGCTTCGCCTCGAAATCCGGCTCGGTCTGGAAGTCCCACGCCATGTCGCCCCCCGGCAGTCCTGAGTTCTCCGGTCGCACGCTACCCCTGCGTCGGCGCGAAGATCGGCCCGTGCCCGCCACCGGCGACCCCGCCGACACCCCGCTCCGGCTCCGCCCGGCAGCACGCGCGCTCATCGTCGATCCGGACGACCACATCCTGCTCGTGCGGTTCGACGCCGCCGGGCGGCACATCTGGGCGACACCGGGGGGCGGCGTCGAGGCCGGGGAGACCGTCGAGGCCGCCCTCCGACGGGAGCTCATCGAGGAGATCGGGCTGCACGACCCCGACATCGGCCCCCACCTGTGGACGCGAACGATCGTCCGACCCATGCCCGAACTCGGCTGGGACGGGCAACGGGACACCGTGCACCTGGTGCGCACGGAACGCTTCGAACCTGCCCCGGCACTCAGTTGGGAACAGCTCCGCGCCGAGTTCGTCGGGGCGATCGCCTGGTGGCGCATCGACGACCTCGCCGGACGGCTCGACGAGGCGGTGCGCACCGCACCGATGTCCCTGGTCGAGGTCGTACGGGCCGTCCTCCGTGACGGGCCGCCCCCGGTGCCCTTCGAGTTCGACCGTTGAGAACCGGCCGTCGCCGCCGGTGCAGCGCAGCTACGGTGCCCCCATGAGCCCGACCACGCTCGACGCCATCGACCTCCTCGAGGAGTTGCCGCCGCTGCGGACCGACCTCGAGGCGGCGAGGGCCGACCTCGACCGGCACGGTGTGACCCGGATCGCCGATGCCCTCGACGCCGACACGCTCGCCGCGCTCCGCCGTCGCACCAAGGAGCAGGCCGCCGCCGAGGAGGAGGCCGGCATCGCGTTCCACGACGCCGGCGGCGCCAACCAGCGGCTGTGGAACCTGCCGTCGAAGGGCCGGGTGTACCGCGACCTGCTCACCCACCCGATCGTGCGCGACCTCGCCCGACACGTCCTCGAGGGCGACTACTGCCTCTCGAGCCACACGGCGAACATCGCCGGCCCCGGTGGCGAGGCGATGGTGCTGCACTCCGACCAGGGGTACGCTCCTCGGCACCTGCCGATCGCCCTCGCCGTGAACTTCATGTGGATGGTGTCGGACTTCACCGAGGAGAACGGGGCCACGCGGGTGATCCCCGGCACCCATCGGGTGGAGGCCGAACCGCCCCGCGACGGGGACCTCCCGACGCTTGCGGCGACCGGACCCGCAGGCACCGTGCTCGTCTTCGACGGTCGGGTGTGGCACGGGACCGGGGCGAACACCACCCGCGACGAACGTCGGACGGGAGTCCTCACCTACTTCTGCCGCCCGTGGCTGCGCCCGCAGGAGAACTTCACGGTGTCGACCCACCCCGACGCGCTCGCCGACATGGACGACGAGTGTCGCACCCTCCTCGGGTTCCGGGTGTGGCGCACCCTCGGCGGCGTGCAGGGCCCCTGGGGGACCGGAACCCACGACATGCTGCAGTTCCGCACCTCGGGGATGATCGACCGCGAGGCGACCCGCATCGGGGAGCTCCGGCCGACGGGCGCCTGACCGGCCGATCGGCCACAATCGCAGGCATGGCCGAGACCTCCGACTTCACCCGCATCCGCTACGACCACCCCGTGGACGGCGTCGCCCGCGTCACCCTCGCCCGCCCCGAGGCGGCGAACGCGCAGGACCGCCGCATGCTCTACGAGCTGAACGACGCGTTCGACCGGGCGAGCCGCGACGACGACGTGCGCGTGATCGTGCTCGCCGCGGACGGCCGCCACTTCTCCTCGGGCCACGACCTGCGCGACACCGAACCGCTCACCGCGTTCAACACGGTCGGCCCCTACGGCACCTTCGACGCCCCCGGCCAGGAGGGGTACATGGCCGCCGAGCAGGAGTACTACCTCGGCTTCTGCTGGCGCTGGCGGAACCTGCCCAAGCCGACGATCGTGGCGGTCCAGGGCAAGGTCATCGCCGGCGGGCTGATGCTCGTGTGGCCCTTCGACATCGTGATCGCCGCGGACGACGCCAGCTTCGCCGACCCGGTCGTCGCGTTCGGCGTGAACGGCCACGAGTACTTCACCCACCCCTTCGAGGTCGGCTCCCGCAAGGCGAAGCAGATGCTGTTCACCGGTGAGGCGATGTCGGCCGCCGAGGCGCACCGACTCGGCATGGTGAACGAGGTCGTGGCGCGCGACGACCTCGAGTCCTTCACCCTCGACATGGCCGGCCGGATCGCCCAGCAGCCCCTCATGGGACTCAAGCTCGCCAAGATGAGCGTCAACCAGGCCCAGGAGAACATGGGCATGTGGAACTCGATCCAGGCGGCGTTCGGGCTGCACCACCTCGGCCACTCGCACAACTCGCAGCGGTTCGGCATGATCGTCGACCCGTCCGGGGCCGAACGGATCCGGGCGCAGGCGAAGCGCTGACCGGGCCGGCGCGCTAGGCGCGCAACGCCTCGAGGAGGTTGCCGAGGGACGCCTCGGCGAAGGCCACCATGTTCGCCGTGCGGTCCGCCGACCCGGTAGCGAGTCGGCGGGTCCGCGGCGACCCGTCCGGCCCGACGGCACCCACCCAACCGTGACCGGGCGGATCCCCGTAGGGGTTGCCGTCCGGTCCGGTCGCGCCCGTCTCCCCGATCCCCCAGTCGGTCCCGAGGCGGAGACGGATCGCCGTCGCCTGGTACCGGGCGAACTCCTCGGTCGCGCCGCGCATCCCCTTCGGGGCCTCGGTCACCCCGCCGAGCAGCGCCCGCGACGCCGAGACGGTGTACACGACCGCACTCCCGACGAAGAACGCCGAACATCCGGGCACCGCGACGAGCGCTGCGGCCACGAGACCACCGGCCGCCGACTCGCACACGGCGATGGTCTCCCCGCGCTCACGCAGGAGGGCGCCCGCCTCGACGCCGAGAGCGAGCAGCCCGGCGGGGATCGTCGACCCGGCGGTCATCCGGCGGTGACCTCGGCCTCGAGGACCGCGGCGAACCGGGCGAGCGCCTCCTCCCGCAACGTCGGGAGGTGGCCGGTCGGGAACATGCCGGGCGCCGGGGCGTACTCCGACAGCACGAGCCGGGCCAGCGTCGCCTTGTGCACCTCGGTCGGACCATCGGCGAGACCCATGTGGAACGACTCGATCACCATGCCGGCGAAGGGCATCTCGTTCGACACGCCGAGCGACCCGTGGATCTGCAGCGCCCGGGCGGCCACGTCGTGGAAGACCCGCGGCATGGCAGCCTTCACCGCCGAGATGTCCTTGCGGACCCGCTTGTAGTCCTTGTAGCGGTCGATCTTCCACGCGGTCTGAAGCACGAGCAACCGGAACGACTCGATGTCGATCCAGGACTGGGCGATCATGTCCTGCACCATCTGCTTGCGGCCGAGCATGTCGCCCTGCGTCGACCGGCTGACCGCCCGCTCGCACATGAGGTCGAACGCGTGGCGCAGCTGGGCGACGGTGCGCATGGCGTGATGGATCCGGCCACCGCCGAGGCGGGTCTGCGCCACGACGAACGCCTGCCCGCGCTCACCGAGCATGTGGTCACGCGGGACGCGCACGCCGTGGTAGCGGATGTAGGCGTGCGTGCCCGAGTCGGCCGGCTGGTACCCGAGCGGGACGTTCCGCACGATCTCGATGCCGGGCATGTCCGCGGGCACGAGGAACATGGAGAACCGCTGGTACGGCGGGTTGTCCGGATCGGTGATCGCCATCACGATGTAGAACGACGCGAACCGGGCGTGCGAGCTGAACCACTTCTCGCCCTCGATCACCCACTCGTCGCCGTCGAGCGTCGCCGTCGTCGTGAACACCTTCGGGTCAGCACCCCCCTGGGGCTCCGTCATCGAGAAGCACGACACGACCTCGTTGCGCAGCAGCGGGGCGAGGAACCGCTCCTTCTGCTCCGGCGTGCCGTAGTGGGCGAGGATCTCGCTGTTGCCGGAGTCCGGTGCCTGGCACCCGAACACGATCGGTCCGCAGTGGGCGGCGCCGAGCAGCTCGTTGAGCAGACCGAGCTTGACCTGCCCGTAGCCGGGGCCGCCGAGCTCCGGTCCGAGGTGGCACCCCCACAGCCCGCGCTCCCGCACACGCTCCTGGAGCGGCGGGATCAGCCGGGCCCGCACCGGGTCGGCGAGGTCGAAGGGTTGGGCCACGACGTGATCGAGCGGCGCGACCTCCTCGGCGACGAAGTCGCGCACCCAGTCGAGCTCTGCCTGGAAGGCCGGATCGGTCTCGAAGTCCCATGCCATGGCCGCATCATGGCACCGCGGGGGCGTGCACCGCGTCGGGCCGCGGCCGGTAGTGTCACCGGGGTCGTCGGCCCGACCCGGCGGCGACGGGGGACGGCAATGGGAGCGACGACACCGGCGACGGCCACCGCGGCGCGCAACGTCGCGACGAACGCCCTGCTGCCCACGCTCGCCATGATCGGCGTCATCGTCGCGTGGGGGTTGGGCCCACCGATCTCGAAGCTGATCACCGCGCCGCCGCTCGTCACGGTGAGCTACCGGCTCACCATCTCCGTTCCGATCCTCTACCTGATGGTGCGGTTCAGCGGCGGCCGCGTCGACCGGGCGCTGCTCCGCCGGTGCCTCATCCCCGGCGTCTTCTTCGGCGCCAACCTCGCCATCGTGTTCGCCGCCTTCCAGGAGGCGACGATCGTGGTGATCTCCGTGCTCAACGCCATGCAGCCGGCGGTCGTGCTGCTCGCCGCCCGACCGCTGTTCGGCGAGCGCCCCGGCGCCTGGCACCTGTCGTGGACGGCCGTCGGGTTCGGCGGGACGGTCGCGGTCATCCTCGGTGCCGGCAGCGAGGTCCGCACCACGACCGCCGGTCTGGTGCTGTCGACGCTCGCGATGCTCACGTTCACCGCGTACTTCCTCGCGACGAAACGCGTGCGCGCCGGGTTGGCCGACGTCGGGGCGATCGAGTGGATGCTCGGGGTGAGCATCTTCGCCGTGGCGACCGTCGTCCCGATCACGCTCGCGACGTCGGACCGCGCCGACCTCCTGGCGGTCGCCGGATCGGACTGGCTGTGGATGGCGTGGGCCGTGCTCGGGACGGGCATCGCCGGGCACGTCCTCATGAGCTGGGTGCACCGGTACATCCCGGTCTCCCGGTCCTCGCTCTACCTGCTCGCCATGAACGTCGTGGCGATCACGGCGGCATGGCCGATCCACGACGAGCCGGTCACGGTCGTCCAGGCGCTCGGCGGGCTCGTGGTGCTGGGCGCGGTCGCCGCGGTCGGGCGGCGTCCGCTCTCCCCGCCAGCAACGTGACGTCGATCCCGCCGTTCGACGTCCGCAGCACCGGCTGGAGTGGGAGTCCGGCATGGCCGGCGAGCCGCTCATCCGCAACGAGCATGCCGACCGTCCACCCGGCGAAGCGCTGAAGGAACACCTGGCCGGCACGCGCGTAGAGGTTGCGCAACTCGCCACCGCCGATGCGGACGCCGTACGGCGGGTTCGTGAGCACCGACCCGACGGTCCCGCCCTCCGGTGGGACGAGGTCGGAGATGGAGGAGAGGCGGATCTGAACGTCGTCGCCGATCTCCGCCCGTTCGGCGTTCGCCCGCACCGCCTCGACTGCGCCGGCGTCCCGGTCGGCCGCGACGATCGCCACCGAGCCACCCGGGCGTTCGCGGTCGATCGCCTCACCCGTGACGCTCGCCCACGTCCCGGGACGGAAGGTCGGCCAGTCCGCGAACGCGAACCCACGCCCGGCGCCCGGAGCACGACGGCGAGCGAGCAGCGCTGCCTCGATGGGGATCGTCCCCGACCCGCAGAACGGGTCGACGAGCGGGGTCGAACCGTCCCACCCGGTCCCGAGCAGCAGCGCTGCCGCCAGGGTCTCGCGCAGCGGGGCCTTGGCGACCTCGACCCGCCAGCCCCGCTTGTGGAGCGGTTCGCCGGAGCTGTCGACGCTCAGGGTGAACCCGTCGCGGTCGACGCGCACCACGACGAGCGCGGCCTCACGCCCGTCGCCCTCCACCGCCGGCGGCCGATCGGTCGCCCGGTGCAACCGCTCGGCGATCGCATCGGTGTGGTGGAGCGCCGACCGGTGTGAGGTCACCCGGAACGAGACCGGCCACCCGGGGAGCACCCAGTCGTCCCACGGGAGTGCGCTCGCGGCACGTTCGAGCTCGGCGAAGGTCGTGGCGGTGAACTCCGCGAAGCGGACGACGAGGCGGGTCGCCGTGCGGAGGTGCAGGTTGGCGGCGTAGAGCTGCCGCAACGTCATCCGAGCCGACACCCCGCCCCGTCCCGGTCGGGGTCGCGGGACACCGAGCGCGACGAGCTCGGCAGCCACGAGCGGTTCGAGCCCGGGGACGCACACGACGTACACCTCGAGCGGTGCGCTGGTCTGACCTCGGGTGGCGGGCACGACGGCGCAGGCTACCGTCGCCCCGATGCGACGGATGCTCGTGGTCACCCAGCACCTGCACGGATCGACCGGCCTGGTCGGCGCTGCGGTCGTGCGGGGCGCCACCGATCCGGCGATCGGCGACGAGGTCGACGTGGCGTATCTGCCCGCCGTCGAGGTCGGCCCGGCCGAGGTGCAGGCGGCCGATGCGGTGGTCCTCGTGACGACCGAACGCTTCGGGTCCGTGGCCGGGCTCACGAAGGACTTCCTCGAGCGGATCTGGGAGCCGTGCCTCGCCACCACCCGGGGGACGCCGTTCGCCCTCGTGGTGCGCGCGGGGAACGACGGCGCGGGCACGGTGACCGCCGTGGAGCGGGTCGCCACCGGTCTGGCCTGGCGCACCGTGCACCCACCGCTGCTCGTCGTCGGCGACGCCCCGACCCCCGCGCACCTCAGCGCGGCGAGCGAACTCGGCGCGACGGTCGCCGCAGGGCTCGCCACGCACCTGTTCTGATCGCTCCGTCGAGAGATGCCAGAATCGACGCATGGCCTTCCAGGTGATCAACCCCTCCGTCCTGCCCACCCCCACCGGCTACAACCACGCCATCCGGGCGTCGGGGACCCCGCTGTTCATCTCCGGGCAGGTGTCCATCGGCGCCGACGGGCGCACCGTCGGCAAGGGTGACCCGGCCGCGCAGGCCGCCCAGGTGTTCGCGAACCTCAAGTCGGTCGTCGAGGCCGCGGGCGGGTCGATGAACGACGTCGTCAAGCTCACCACCTACGCCGTCGACCTCGCCTACCGCCCCGCGATCGCCGAGGCCCGGGCGAAGGTGTTCGCCGGCGGCTACTACCCCGCGTCGACCTTCGTCGTGGTGTCGGGCCTCGCCTCGCCCGACTTCCTGCTCGAGATCGAAGCGGTAGCGATGCTCTGACCGCCGGCGGGAACCCCCGCCGGACCGGACCGGTCGCTCGACCGGACGAACCACGCGAGGACGACCCCGACGACGGCGACGAACGCACCGAGGAGGAAGGCCTCGTCGTAGGAGCCGAGCAGGCCGGACACCGGCTCCCGTGCGACCTGCACGGTCTGGCCGACCTGCATCCCGAGCACGGTGCCGATCATCATCATCATCTGCGACGTCGCGGCCGTGACCCCGAGGTCGCTGTCCGCGACGGCGCGGGTCGTCGTCGCCATCATCGATGGGACCATCGTGCCGAGACCCATGCCGGCGATCGCGAGCGCCGCGAAGACGAGCGGTTCGGCACCGGCCCCGTGCACGTTCGCCAACATCACGCAGCTCACGGCGACGAGCGCGGAGCCCCCGACCGCCATGCTCCGCTCCCCGATCCGTACGGCGAGCCACCCGGCGAGCGGCCCGGCGAGCCCGTAGAAGAGCGGCCGGCTCACGGTCACCGCGCTCGTGCGGGTCGAGGAGTAGTCGAAGACCTCACCGAGCATCAGCGGCACGAGCACGAATCCGCCCTGGTACGCGAAGTTCACGAAGAACTGGGCGAGCATCGGGACGGCGAAGTTCCGTCGCCGGAAGTAGGCGAACGGGATCAGCGGGTGGTCCGTCCGGCGCTCGACGACGGCGAACACGATCGCGGCGAGCGGACTGAGCACGAACAGGCCGACCACCGCGGGCGCCGACCAACCCCACTCCGGACCCCGGTTCACGGCGACGAGAAGGCTGCCGACGGCGACGGCGAGCGCGGCACTCCCGACCACGTCGAAGCGCACCGAGGTGGCGCGAGCCGTCTCGGGGAGGACGAACGCCGCGGCAACGAGCCCGAGGAGCGCGAGCGGCACCTGTGGGATGAAGAGCCAACGCCATCCGATCGCGTCGACGATCGGCCCCCCGACGACCATGCCGAGCACGGGCCCCCCGGCGAGGACGAGCCCCCAGTAGCCGAGCGCCTGCACCCGCCGCTCCCGAGGGAACAGGGCCGTGATGATCGCCATGCCCGCCGGTCCGGTCGACGCGCCGAACACCATCGCGAGCGTGCGGAACGCGATGAGCTGGCCGATGCTCTGCGCCGATGCGGAGAAGACCGCGAACACGACGACCCCGGCGAGGCTCGTCAGGTAGACCTTGCGGCGGCCGTAGAGGTCACCGAGCTTCCCCGCCGTCGGGCCGAGCACGGCGAAGGCGAGCAGCGGGGCCACCACGACCCAGGTGACCGTCGTCTTCGGCGCGGCGAACTCGGTGGCCAGCCGTGGGATCACGACCGCGAGCACGCTCACGTTCCAGTTGGTGGTGAACAGGCCGAACAGCGCCGCGCCCAGCACGATCTGGGGATAGCGCGGGCGGGCGGCGAGCCGGCCCCGAGCTGCGGTCCACCGTGGTGCCATCGCAGGCGACGCTACCGGAGCGGCACCCTGTCGAGTCCTGGTCGTGCCACCCGTCACAACGGCTACCGTCGGCGCCGTGACCACCGCCGAACACGACCCGCTCGCCCGACTCCTCGCCGAGCGGGCCTGCGAACGACTCGTCGTCGACTACACGCACCTCGTCGACTTCGGGGAGGCCGCCCGGATCGCCGACCTCTTCACCGACGACGGCGTGTGGGAGGGACCCGGGCTCGTCATGAGCGGCCGAGCGGAGATCCTCGCCGGGTTCGGTCGGCGCCAGGAGGTCACGCGGCGCGTCTCCCGCCACGTGTGCACCAACGTCGCCATCGACGTGATCTCGGGGGACGAGGCCGTCGGCCGCGCCTATCTCGTGAACTTCCGGCACGACCGGCGCGCCGGCGACGATCCTGCCGCACCCGCACCGGCAGGCCTGCCGAAGTACGTCGGCGAGTACCACGACCGGTTCGTGCGCACGGCCGACGGCTGGCGGTTCGCCATCCGTCGCTTCGACGTGCAGTTCCTGCGCGGCTGACGGGTCGCCGGCTCAGCCGGCGATCGCCTCGAGCGCCCGGCGCCGGGTGGCCGGATCGAGGCCGTGCGGATACAGGGCCACCACGTCGACACCGGACTCGGCGTAGGCGGCGAGCCGGTCCTTCGCTGCCCCGATGTCGTCGACGGCGAGGCAGGTGCCGGCGACGACCGCGTCGGGGTCGGCCGGGTCGGCTGCATCGACGCCGCCGAGTCCCTGCGCGACGAAGTGCTGGTGGTAGTTCACCATCGTGTCGTAGGCGATCGCATCGGCCCGCAGGACGTCCGCCGTCGACAGCCGGAGGTAGAGCACCGTCCGTGGTGTGCTCCCCGCAGGAGCGGCGGCACGCACGCGCTGGACGGTGTCGCCGAGCGCCGCGGGCGTCAACCAGTTGAGGACCACGCCGTCGGTCTCCGACGCGCCGAGGTGCACCATGCGCTTGCCGAGCGCACCGACGAGCATCGGCAGGTCACCACCGAAGGACAGCGCGTCCACCGTCGCCCGGACCGATGCCAGGTAGTCCCGCACGAACCGCAACGGCGACGACGGGAACTCCGCCCCCGCCTGCCGGGCCGCCTCGCGATGGGAGACCCCGAGCCCGAGATCGAACCGGCCGCCCGACTGCTCGGCGAGCGTCGTCGCGGCGAGCGCGATGCGGTCCGGCCGGTGGAAGATCGCTGCGACGACACCCACACCGAGTCGGATCCGTTGCGTGACGGCGAACGCGGCGCCGATGCTGACGAAGGGGTCGCGGCCGCTCGCCTCCGGCAGCCAGAGCTCACGGAAGCCGGTGTCCTCGGCGAACCGGGCGAGGTCCACGACCTCGGTGACGGGCAGGTCGCGGACGCAGATGCCGAGCTCCATGGCCGGGGACCCTACGCGATCCCGTGGGAGACTCGTCGTCGTGCCGTCACCGACACCGTTGCCCTGGTCGGCCTTCCTCGCCGACGATCCCGACCTCGCCCGCGCCGTCACCGACCGCTTCGCCGCGCATCGTCACCACGTGCTCGCCACGATCCGCGCCGACGGCGCGCCGCGCCTGTGGGGGACGGAGGTCCGCATCGTCGACGGATCCCTCTTCCTCGGGGCGATGCTCGGGACACGCCGGGCCGACGACCTGCGCCGCGACGGACGCTGTGCCCTCCACGCGCAACCCGAGGACGACGGTATGGAACTCGGTGACGCCAAGCTCACGGGTCGGGCGCGCGAGGTCCTCGCCGCTGCCGTGCGGGCGCGGTTCCTCGCCGAGGACGGCGCGGGTCCGGCGACACCGTTCGAGCTGTTCGCCGTCGACCTCGAGACGGTCACCCTCTCCCAGGTGCACCCGGACGGCGACCGGCTCGTGCTGCGCACCTGGCGCGCCGGCGGCGGGACGACGACCGTGGAGCGGCACTGACCACACCGCCCGACGGCGGACTAGCGTGCCGAGGACAGGAGGACCCGATGCCGACCTACGAGTTCCGCTGCAGCACCTGTGAGACGACGTTCGAGGAACAGCGTCCGATGAGTCGATCCGGTGAGCCGGCCACGTGCCCCTCGGGCCACGACGGCGCCCGTCGCGTGCTGTCGATGTTCATGTCCGCGGCGAAGTCGAACGGCGGCGGCGGACTCGTGCCCTCGACCCTGCCGACCGGCGGTGGCTTCGGCGGCTGCGGCAGCGGCTGCGGCTGTCACTGACACCGACGGGAACCCGCCGGGCCCGACCTCAGGCTGCGGAAGCGACGCCGAGGGCGTCGAACACGTCGACGACGAACGGCGCGATGTGCTTGGCGTCGATCGCTGACCGCTTGATCGCACGCCATCCGACGACCTCGGCACCGAGTCCTTCGACGATGCGCGCCAGAGCGGGCAGCGTGCCACCCGCCTTCACGGCGTAGGTGCAGAACAGCGCGACCTGCTTGCCGTCGAGCCAGGGCAGCTTCTTGAACCGACCGGCCCGACCGGGGCGCTGGCCGAACAGGAACGCCCCGTCGGTCCAGGTCCCGAAGAAGATGAGATCGGCCTCGGCGAGCACGCCGTAGTCCAGATCGGTGATGGGCAGGACCGTCGCCTCGGCGCCGAGGAACGCCGCCGACCCGGCGACGAGCTCGGCTGCCCGCTTCGTGTTCCCACCCATGCTCTCGTAGACGACTGCGACCTTCACGACACCACTCTTAGCAGGTGCGAGACCGGTCGAAGGCCACGCAGTGGCTCAGGCCGCATCCAGCAGGGCCCGGGCGAACTCCGCGAACTCGGGACGCCGCAGCTTCGCGAGCGCCTGTCGTTCGATCTGGCGCACCCGGTCGGCGGACAGTCCGAGCTGGGCGCCGATGTCGGCCTGGGTCACCGGGGGCCCTTCGAACCCGTACCGCTGCCGCAGCACGAGCTGCTCACGGTCGTCGAGCACGGCGAGGAGTCGATCGAGCTCGGCTGGGACCATCGCCTCGATCGCCGCGTCGCCCGGTGCATCGGCCGTCGGGTCGGCGACGAGATCGCCCCGGACGGCGTCGCCGTCGCCGATCGGCTCGTCGAGCGAGAACGGCTCACCGAGGTGGCGGCGGAGCGCGATGACCTGGTCGACGGGGACGAACGCCTCGGCGGCGAGCTCCTCGACGGTCGGCTCGCGGCCGTTCCGGGCCTCGAGGTCCATGCGGACCCGCTGGAGCCGGAGCGCCGCATCACGCACGGGGGCGGGGAGCCGCACGAGCCGGCTGCCGGCGACGACGCCGCGCTGGATCGCCTGACGGATCCACCAGGTCGCGTACGTGGAGAACTTGAAGCCCTTGCGCCAGTCGAACTTGTCGACGGCGTGCATCAGGCCGAGGTTGCCCTCCTGGATCAGGTCCAGCAGCGGCATCCCCGAGGACTGGTAGGCCTTCGCGATCGAGACCACGAGCCGGAGGTTCGCTGTGACGAACCGCTCGTGCGCCTCGTCGCCGGCGCGCACGGCCCGCTGCAGCGCCCGGCGCTGTTCGGCGGTGTGCTTCGCCCCGGGCGCGGCGAGCGCCTCGGCGGCCTCTCGGCCGGCCTCGATGCGACGGGCGAGCTCGATCTCGTCGTCCTTGGTGAGGAGGGGGTACGCGCCGATCTCGTTCAAGTAGGCGCGCACTAGGTCGTCGGTGTGATGGTCGGAGGAACGGTTCTGGCGCACGGTGGGGGTACTCGGATCTTCCTGTCGCGGCCCGACGCGGGTCGCAACTCGTCAGGTGGCGTCAACGCCGGGGAGGTCGACCGGATTCCCGGACGGGGGTGGGGGTCCGGCGTTCGAGTTACGCCATGGTAACCCAGCGGTGCGCCATCGTCATCCCGCCGTGCCGAGCGTCACCCCGGTGGCGCGAAACCGCAGGTCAGGCGATGATTCCGCCGTCGACGACGTACTCGTGCCCCGTGCAGTAGGAGCTCTCGTCCGACGCGAGGAACAGCACGAGCCGAGCAACCTCCTCCGCCGCCGCCGGTCTGCCGAGCGGGATCCGAGGGGTGAGGACCTCGCGCCAGTCGTCCCCGACCTCGGTGATCATCTCCGTGTCGATGATCCCCGGATGCACGGAGTTGACCCGCACCCCGCTCGGTGCGAGCTCGACCGCGGCAGACTTCGACATGCCGCGGACCGCCCACTTGGACGCGCCGTAGGCGAATGCCGTCGGGGACGCGTGCATCCCCGCGATCGAGGAGATGTTCACGATCGACCCGCCCCCGGAAGCAACCATCGCGGGCGCCGCGGCGCGCATGCCGAGGAACACGCCGAGCGCGTTGACGTCCATGATCCGGTGCCACAGATCGACCGTCGTGTCGAGCATCGGGACCACCCGGAAGATGCCCGCGTTGTTGACGAGCACGTCGAGGCGGCCGGCCTCGGCGACCACCCAGTCGACCGTCTCCCTCCAGCCCGCCTCGTCCGCCACGTCGTGGTGGCGGTAGCTCCCCCCGACCGCCGCCGCCGTCGCCGCCCCGTCCTGGTCGAGGACGTCGGTCAGGAACACCCGGGCGCCCTCCGCGGCAAACAGCGCCGCCTCCGTCGCACCCTGCCCACGCGCGGCACCGGTGATCAGCGCAACCTTGCCATTCAGTCGTCCCATGCCTGGCATCATTCCACCCGCGAGGACGGATCATGCCGCCGATCGGCGCCAACCCCGAGGAGCGAACGATGCCCATCGACCCCGACCTCACCGCCGAGGTCCACCAACTCATGCCCTACGCGGCGCTCATCGGCCTCGAGGTGGAACGCTTCGACGCCGCCGAGGTGCGTTGCCGGGTCGCCTGGGCGCCGGAGCGGTGCACGTCGGGCGAGATCCTCCACGGCGGTCTGCGGATGGGCATCGCCGACTCGGTCGGCGCCATGGTGGCCGTCCGGAACCTGCCCGCCGACGCCACCGGTACGACCACCGTCGGGTCGTCGACCTCGTTCCTCCATGGCGTCCCCTCCGGGGCGGTGCACGCCGTGGCGCGGCCGGTGCACGCCGGCCGGACGACGATCGTCGCCGAGACGGAACTGCGCGACGACGCCGGACGGCTCGTCGCGAAGGTCACCCAGACGCAGCTCGTCCTGCGCTGAGCGGACCGGGAGGGATCAGCGGCCCTCGAAGGTGGGGGTTCGCTTCTCGACGAACGCCTTCGACGCCTCGAGGTGGTCCCGCGTCTGCCCGCAGTAGTTGTGGTGGGTGACCTCGACGTCCATGAAGTCGAACAGATCGGTGCCGGTGGCGGCCCGGTTCACGTTCTCCTTCATGTAGCGGTACGCGATCGACGGGCCGGTCGCGAGCTGCGTCGCCATCGACCGCCAACCGGCCTCGAGCTCCTCGGCGGGGAACACGGCGTTCAGCAGCCCGAGCGCCGACGCCTCGGCCGTCGTGAGCTTGTCGGAGAAGTAGTAGAGCTCCTTCGCCTTCGCCGGACCGACGATCTGGGTGAGGAACCACGCACCGCCGTAGTCGCCGGAGAACCCGACCTTGGCGAACGCCGTGGTGAGCACCGCCCCCTCGACGGCGACCCGCAGATCGCAGGCGAGAGCGATCGAGAGACCCGCCCCCGCAGCCGGGCCGGGCAGCACGGCGATCGTCGGCTTCGGCATGCGGTAGAGCGCACCGGAGGTGGCGCGCTGGTCGAGCCGCTGCTGGTGGACGCGCTCGTCGAAGCTCGGCCCGGCCCCGTCGGCGCGGGCCGATCCCTCGGCGAACCCCTTCACGTCGCCGCCTGCGCAGAACGCGCCACCGGCACCGGTGACGACGACGCACCGGACGGCCGGGTCGGTCTCGACCCTGGCGAGGCCCGCCCCGAAGGCGGCGAGCATCGGGCCCGACAGCGCGTTGCGCCGATCCGGTCGATTGAACGTGAACAACGCGATCCCGTCCGCGATGTCGAGATGCAGGTCATCGGTACCGGTGTCGATCTTCGTCATGTCTCCCCCTCGGCGATGGCGGGCACGCTAGCCCCATGTCGTCGCAGCCGTCCCGGCTCGACACGGGCGGCGGCGACGACGGCCACGACGCCGAGCGCGACGAGCAGCCACAGCGCCGCCTCGTACCCACCGGCGCGATCGTGCAGCACCCCCGTCACGATCGGGCCGGCGGCGACCGCCGTCGTCGTCCACGCGGCGAGCACCCCGCTGACGGTCCCGTAGTGGCGGACGCCGAACAGCTCGCCGACGAGCGTGGCTCGCAACAGGGTGCCGAGGCCGCGGGCCATGCCGTAGAGCACGACGAAGGTCCACACGAGGACCGGCGAGGTCCCCACCGCGAGGAGCGCGGAGCCGGCAGCGAGCGCGACGAACACGGCGACCGTCACCACCGGGCGCGGCGCCCAGCGGAGCAGCGGGGTGAACAACACCCGACCGGGCACCTGCATCGCCCCGAGGACACCCGTCGCCGTGGCGGCGAGCGCCGCCGAGTAGCCGACGTCCACGAGCAGCGGGACCTGGTGGACGACGAGGGAGGACGATACGAACGCCGAGCACGCGAACGCCACGGTCAGGCTCCGGAAGGCGCGGGACCGGACGATCGCCCGCGGCCCGTCGGGCGGCGCGCCCGGCACCGTCGCAGCGAGGTCGCCATCGCCCGGATGCACCGCGTCGGTCGACGTCGGTGCCCGCCGGAGGACGACGGCGTGCAACGGCACCGTGGTCACGCCGAGCAGAACGGCGAGCGCCACGACCGCATCGCGCCACCCGAGCACCTCGATCAACCACGTCTCGAGGGGCAGGAAGATGGTGGAGGCGAACCCTGCGACGAGGGTGACCGTGGTGAGCGCCGACCGTCGACCCGTGGAGAACCAGGCGGTGACGGTCGCGAACGCGGGCTCGTAGAGGACGGTCGCCATGACCGCGCCGAGCGCCGCCCACAGCAGGTACAGCTCGATGAGGCCGCCGACACGCGACCACAGCAGCGTGCCGGCGGTCGCGGCGACGGAACCCGCCGTCATCACGACGCGGGGACCGTGCCGGTCGAGCAGACGTCCGACGAGGACACCGGCGGCGGCCTGTGCGAGCAGGGCGACCGAGAACGCACCGGCGACCTGGGCCCTCGTCCACCCGAACTCGTCCTGCATCGGCCGGAGGAACACGGTGAACCCGTAGAAGAGCACGCCGAAGGAGATCGTCTCGGTCAACGAAAGGACCGCGACGACGGCGTGACCCCGGTGGAGGCTCGACGCGCGCACGGGCCGAGCCTCCCACGTCGGGCGCGTACCCTGAGCGCATGGCAGACCTGCTCTCCGGAATCCGTGTCGTCGACTTCACCCAGTACCTCGCCGGTCCGACGGTGACCCGGCTCATGGCCGAGCTCGGTGCGGACGTCGTCAAGGTCGAGCTCGCTCCCGGCGGCGACCCGGCCCGGCTGATGCCGATCCAGGTCGAGGGGCGCAGCGGGTTCTACGTGCAGCAGAACCGGGGGAAGCGCAGCCTCTGCGTCGACTGGGACGACCCACGCGGGATCGAGGTCGTCCGACGACTGCTCGCCCGGGCGGACGTCGTCGTGGAGAACTTCGGCCCGGGGGTCATGGAGAAGCGGGGCATCACCTACGACGCCGTCCGCGCCGACAACCCGGCGGTGATCATGGCGTCGATCTCCGCGTTCGGCCGCACCGGCAGCTACGCGAACCGCGTCGGCTACGACATGATCGCCCAGGCGTTCTCGGGGATGATGCACATGGCCGGGGAGCGGAACGGTCCGCCGACCTGGGTCGGGATGGGCGTCGGCGACGTGAACGCCGGGGTCCACGCCCTCGCCGCCGTGGCGATCGCGTTGTTCCACCGCCTGCGGACCGGCGAAGGCCAGTCGATCGACATCTCGATGGTCGACGCGCTGTTCCACATGCACGAGCTGAACGTGCACGCCGTCGGACTCACCGGCGGACGCATGCAACCCACGCGCACGGGGCGGCACTCCGGGGTCGATGCCCCCATCGGCGTGTTCAAGGGTCCGCAGGGGTGGATCGTGATGCTCGCCCTCGCCCGGCAGTGGCCGCGGGTCCCCGAGGCGATCGGACGACCCGACCTGCTCACCGATCCGAGGTTCGGGAGCTCGCGCGAGCGGGCCCGTCACCGTGAGGAGCTCGCCGCGATCATCGAGGGCTGGCTCGCCGGGTTCGCCACGGACGAGGAGGCGCTCGCCGTGCTCGAGGCGCACCGGATCCCGTGCGCGCCCGTGCTCTCACCGGCACAGACCGTCGAGCACCCCTACTTCCGCGAGCGCGGGGCGATCCGCACCGTGCCGGACCCGGTGCTCGGGGAGATCACGATCCCGGGGTTCCCGTTCCGGTTCTCCGCCTCCCCCGACCGACCCGAGCTGGTCGCGCCGCTGCTCGGCGAGCACAACACGGCGATCCTCGAGGACTTGGGGTACGACCGGGCCGTCGTCGGTGGACTCGAGGCCGACGGGGTGCTGCGCACCGCCGACCGCTGAGCGGGCCGGACTCAGGCCCGCCGGTGCGCCGGGCGAGGGTCGGCGAGCCTGCCGAGCGGTGACTGCGCCCGCAGCCCGCCGTCGACAACGATCGCCTCCCCCGTCACGAACGACGACTCGTCGGACGCGAGCCACACCGCAGCTGCGGCGATCTCCTCGGGCCGACCGAGCCGGCCGAGCGCGTGCGCGGCAACGTTGCGGGCGAGCGCATCGCCCTGGGTCATCATGCGGGCGACCGGCGGGGTCTCGATGGTGCCCGGGCAGATCGCGTTCGCCCGGATCCCCGACGGTGCGTGATCGGTGGAGAGCGCCCGGGTCAGGTTGATCACCGCGGCCTTCGACGCGGCGTAGACCACCGCGCCGCCGTCGCCGTGCAGACCGGAGATCGACGCGGTGTTGATGATTGACCCGCCGCCCGCTGCCTCCATGTGGGGCACGGCGTACTTCGCGCCGAGGAACACGGACCTCACGTTCACGGCCATCACCGCGTCCCAGTCCTCGACGGACAACTCGACCGCGGTGCCGGGCCGCAGCGTGCCCGCGTTGTTGAACAGCACGTCGAGCCGTCCGAACGCCTCGACCGTCGCCTGCACCATCGCCGCGACCGAGGCGGCGTCCGCCACGTCGACCTCGACGGCGAGCGCGAGCCCGCCCGCGTCGCGGATGGACTGCGCGACCTCCTCGGCCTTCGCCCGACGGATGTCGGCGACGGTGACCGCCGCCCCCTCCGCCGCGAACCGGCGGGCACTCGCCGCACCGATCCCCGATGCCGCACCTGTGACGATGCCGACCTTGTCCCCGAGCAGCACGATGCCGCCTCCCTCCCCGCCTCAGGCGGTGCCGAACACCTCACGCAACCGCCGTGCCGTGCGAGCGACCGCGGTCGCACCGTCGGGGATGGCGGCACCCATACCGAAGAACCCGTGGATCTGCGCGGCGTAGTGGTCGTGAACCACGTCGACGCCGTTGCGGCGCAGTCGCTCGGCGTAGGCGCTCCCGTGGTCTCGGAGCGGGTCGAACCCGGCGGTGATCACCGTCGCGGGCGGCACGGTGGCGAGCACCTCGTCGGCCGCGTGGATCGGCGACACGGTCGGATCGGTCCACGACGCACCGGTCGCACCGAGGTAGTGCTCTCGGAACCACGTCATCGACGCCGTGTGGAGGAGGAAGCCGTGCGCGTTCTCGACCGAACTCGGGTAGGGCGACCAGTCCATGTCGACGACGGGGTAGACGAGCACCTGATGGGCGAGATCCGTCGGCATCGCCTGCGCCACGATCGCGGCGAGATGGCCACCGGCCGAGTCGCCACCGACGGCGACCCGGCCCAGGTCGATGCCGAGCGACGCGGCGTTGGCGATCGTCCAACGGGTCGCGGCGAGCGCGTCGTCGGAGGCTGCGGGGTACCGGTGCTCGGGGGCGAGGCGGTAGTCCACGCTCACGACGACGCAACCGGCGAGGTGCGCGAGCTCACGGGTCAACGGCTCGGACTGCGTCGCCGACCCGATCACCCAGCCGCCGCCGTGGATCCACACGAGCGCCGGGAACGGGCCCGTCCCCTCGGGCACGAACACCTTCACCGGCACCCCGTCGGCGTCGAGATCGCGGACCTCGGCCACGTCGGTCAACGGGAGGTTCGGGTTGCGCAGCGCCGCGTACGCCGCCCGCGCGTTCTCCGGCGTCGTGTCCTCGAACGCCGGGATCCCGAAGCGGACCAGCGCATCGAGCACCGCCTTCGCTGCACCGTCGAGTTCCATCGTCCCTCCCCGTCGAATGTCCGGGGACGCTACCGCGGCGACGCGCCCGGCGGTGCGGGGATCACCGCGAACGACCCGGTCGCCGCGGCGACGAGGGCACCACTCGATTCGGTGACCTTCGCCTCGAGGTGGACCACCCGGCGGCCGGCGCTCATCACCGACGCCTCGGCGTGCAGCACGGTGCCGGGGAACGCCGCCCGCAGGAACCGCATCTGGGTCTCGATCGTGGCGCACCGATGGTCGTCGTCGAGGATGCTCACCGTCGCCGCACCCATCGCGGTGTCGACCATCGCGAAGACCGCCGCACCGTGCGCCACGGCGTTCGGGTTGAGATGCGGATCGCCGACCGTCATCGTCGCGGTGGCCCGCCCCTCACCACGGTCGAGCTCAAACCCGAGGAAGCTGCGGAGCGGGAAGTTCGGCGGCGGGGGCGTGGTCATCGGACCTCCTGGTCGGTGGGGTCGACGGCGAGCCGGTACGGACTCGCCGTCTGGGACTGCAGGACGTGACCGAACACGCCGTGGTCGTCGGCCAGCGTGCCACCGCACCATCCGACCGCCGCGCCGTTGATGCGGGCGGCAGCGTCGACGCACACCCAGTCGCCCTCGGGCAGACGGTGCAGCTGCAGGGTGACGTCGGGGTTGATCATCGCCACGCCGCCCGGCCCCCAGTCCCAGCCGACGGCGGCGACGAGGTCCGAGAGGGTCGCGACCGTCTGCAACGGGGTGAGCGGCGTTCCGGCGACCACGGGGCGTCGAACCCGAGCCCACAGCACGGCGGGTCCAGGGGTCTCGGTGTCGCCGTGCACGGACCGCAACTCGACGGCGTCGCAGTTGAACCCGGGTCGCGGGTAGTCGAACCCGCCGGCCGCGGGGTCGACCGCCTCGAGTGGCATCGGCGGCGGTGTCGCAGATCGACCGGCGAACGTCGTGGTCGCATCACCTCGCTGCGGGGCGACCCAGGTCGACGTCGCCCGCACGAGCGTCGTGTCCCCGTCGGACACCGTGGCGTCGACGACGGCGAGGCGGCGACCGCCGCGGGCGACCCGGGAGCGGACCGTCACCGGTTCGAGCCCGACCGGCCGCCACAGCTCGACCGTCAGCCGGGCGAGCTGCAGGCCGGCCGGCGCGACCTGTTCGACCGCCCAGCCGACGAGACCGCAGACGGCTCCCCCGTGCAGCATCCCGGCGTCCCAGGGACCCCGTGCGAGCGGCGTGGCCGCCACGCCGATACCGCCGTCCGCCGTGTCGGCCGCAGCGGCCCGGAGGAACAGCGCCTCGGGGAGCTCGTCGTCGGTCACGCCGGGGTGAACCGGGGAAGCGCCGGACCCTCTCCCGTGTCGTCGAAGACGACCCGGACCGCTTGGCCGATGTGCACCGTGGCCGGGTCGGCGCCGACGATGTTCGTCATCACCCGAGGACCCTCGGCGAGCTCCACGTAGGCCATGACGTAGGGACCGGCGTCGCGGTACGCCCCCTGGCCCTTCCGCGTCACCGTGTAACTGTAGACGGTCCCCGCGCCCGACGCCTCGTTCCAGTGCACCGCCGTCGATCCGCACTCGGGACAGAACATCCGCGGGTACCAGATCACGAAACCGCACGCGTCGCAGCACGGCAGCAGGAGGCGACCCTCGGCGGTCGCCTCCCAGAACGGCGCCGTCTCGAGCGTGGGCCGGGGCACCGGCGTGGGCAGTCCGGAGCTCATTCGTCCCTACCGAGGATCAGCGTCGCCGAACCCATCCGGGTCGACAGCGCGCCGCCGGTCCCGTGGGCGAGCGCCAGGCGACAGTCGGGCACCTGGACGGCCGGATGCGCCTCACCGCGGAGCTGCCGCACCGCTTCGATGACCTTCGTCATGCCGCCCCGGTTGGCCGGGTGGTTGTTGCACAGGCCACCGCCGTCGGTGTTGAACGGCAGACGCCCGTGGGGTGCGAGGAGCCCGCCGTCGGCGACGAACGCACCGCCGCGACCCCGTTCGCAGAAGCCGAGGTCCTCGAGCGTGATCAGCACCGTGATCGTGAAACTGTCGTAGATCGACGCGTAGTCGATGTCCGCGGGCGTGCACCCGGCCTCGGCGAACGCCCGCGGCCCCGACCACACGGCACCCGTGTAGGTGAGATCGATGCGCCCGTTCCCGGTGTTCTTCGTCGCCTCACCGTGGCCGAGGATCCGTGCGACAGGGCGGGTGAGGGTCCGTGCGACCTCCGGGGACACGACGACGACCGCGCCGCCGCCGTCGGTGATCACGCAGCAGTCGAGACGGTGCAGCGGGTCGCTGACCATCGGCGACGCGAGCACCTCCTCGACGGTGACGACGTCGCGGAGGAACGCGTGCGGGTTGTGGCTCGCGTGCTGCGACGCCGCGACCTTGATCTCGGCGAGCTGCGCCGACGTCGTACCGAACTCGTACATGTGCCGCTGCGCGGCGAGCGCGTAGTTCCCCGGCACGGTCGGACCCCAGAGCGACTCGAAGGCGAACTCCGGCGCCGACCCGAACGCCCCACTCCCACCGGGCTGCGCACCGCCGGTGCGCGGCTTGCCGGCGAGCGTGACGAGCGCGACCGAGCACTTGCCCGCGGCGATCGCCGCGGCGGCGTGACCGATGTGGATCAGGTACGACGAGCCACCGGTCTCGGTCGAGTCGAGGTACCGGAGGTCGCGCAGGCCGAGGTACTCCGCCATCGACAGCGCACCGAACCCGGGGGCGTCACCGGCGCAGAAATACCCGTCGACGTCTCCGAGGGTCAGCCCGGCATCCGCGAGCGCCCCGAGCGCCACCTCGGCGTGGATCTGGGCGACCGTCCGGTCGGGGATCTCCCGCAGCGGGTGCTCGTAGACCCCCGCGATGCATGCTCGGCCCCTGATGCTCACGGGCGGCACCCTACGGTCCGCCGTTCCGCACCGCCAGCAACGCGGCGGGCTCAGCGTCCGACGAAGTTGGGCGGGCGCTTCTCGACGAACGCCTTCGCCGCCTCACGGTGGTCGTCGGTCGCGCCGGTGCGGACCATTGCCGTCGCCTCGCCGTCGAGACAGGTGCGGAGGTCGGCGCGCAGCGCCCGGTCCAGGTTCTCCTTCATGTACCGGTACGCGACGGTCGGGCCCTGCGCGAACTGCTGCGCCCAGGTCGCGGTCTCGGCGGGGAGGTCCTCGTCGTCGACGACGCGGTTGAGGATGCCGAGCCGTTCGGCGGTCGCCGTGTCGATCCGGTCGGACGTGAGGTAGAGCTCGCGTGCCTTCGCCGCACCGACGAGTTGCGTGAGGAACCAACTGCCGCCGAAGTCGCCCGAGAACCCGACCTTCGCGAACGCCGTGGTGAGCACCGCCGACCGTGCGGCGATGCGGAGGTCGCAGGCGAGAGCGATCGACAGACCGGCACCGGCCGCCGCCCCGGGCAACGACGCGATGGTCACCTTCGGGAACTCGTACAACGCCGCCGAGATCGAGTGCTGGCGGCGGCGGAGGTCGTCGATGCGCGCCTCCTCGCTCATCGGCGGACGGCCCGACGCGGCGAGCGCCTCGGCGCGCGCCGACTGCGCCTTCACGTCGCCACCGGCGCAGAACGCTCCGCCGGCCCCGGTCACGACCAGCGCCCCGACGCTGTCGTCCTCGCGGAGTTCGGCGAGGACACGGCCGAGCCCGTCGAAGATCGCAGGGTGCAACGCGTTGCGCGCCTCGGGACGGTTGAGCGTGAGCGTCGCGACCCGATCGGTGACCGAGGCGAGCAGGTAGTCCGTTCCGGTTTCGAGCGTCCGCGTGGCTCCCATGCGGCGGAGACTACCGGAGCACCCCGATCAGCGTCCGGGCTGCGGCAGGACGCGGAGGTACGGCTTGACGGTCGTCCAACCGCCGGGGAACTTGGCCTTCGCCTCCTCGTCGGTGACCGCCGCACCGATGATGACGTCGTCGCCGTCCTTCCAGTTCGCCGGTGTGGCGACGGAGAACTTCGACGTGAGCTGCAGCGAGTCGATCACCCGGAGGATCTCGTCGAAGTTCCGCCCCGTCGAGGCCGGATACGTGATCGAGAGCTTGATCTTCTTGTCGGGGCCGACGACGAACACCGAGCGAACGGTCATCGTGTCGGATGCGTTGGGGTGGATCATCCCGTAGAGGTCGGCGACCTTGCGATCGGGGTCGCCGATCATCGGGAAGTTGACCGCCTGCCCCTGGGTCTCGGCGATGTCCTCCTCCCAACGGACGTGCGAGTCGACGGGGTCCACCGACAGTCCGATGACCTTGACGTTGCGGCGGTCGAAGTCGCCCTTCAACTTCGCGACGGTGCCGAGCTCGGTCGTGCACACGGGCGTGAAGTCCTTCGGGTGGCTGAAGAGCACCCCCCAGGAGTCGCCGAGCCATGCGTGGAAGGCGATGCTCCCCTGCGTCGTTTCGGCCGTGAAGTCGGGGGCGAGGTCACCGAGCTGGAGCGTCATTCCTAGATTGTCGCTAATGTCGATCGAGTTCGTCAACTATTGGTCGACGGTCGACGCAGCGACCGCCGCCAGCACGTCGGCGACGACATCATCGGTGTCCTCGAGACCGGCGGAGACCCGGATCGTTCCCCCGGTGATCCCCGCGGCGACGAGCTCCTCGTCGGAGAGGCCGGCATGGGTGGTCGACGCAGGGTGGGTCACGAGCGTCTCCGGCCCACCGAGCGACGGCGCCGGACGGCAGAGCCGGACCGCCTCGACGAACCGCTCACCCGCCTCGATCCCACCGGGAAGATCGAAGGTCAGCAGACCACCGCCGTGGCGGAGTTGCCGGGCAGCGAGCGCCGCCTGCGGATGCGATGCGAGGCCCGGATAGCGCACACCGCCGACATCGGCGCGCCCCTCGAGCGTCGACGCCAACGCCAAGGCGGTCGCCGACTGCTGTCGCAACCGGACTCCGAGCGTGCGAAGACCACGCAACGCCGCCGTTGCGTCGTGCGGCGAGGGGACCGCCCCCTGCAGCACGGCGAACCCCCACACCCAGTCGACGAGGTCCCGCACACCGGCGACCACACCGAGGGAGGCGTCGTTGTGCCCGGCGATCGCCTTGGTCGCCGAATGGATCACGAGATCGACACCGTGATCGAGCGGTCGCTGCCCGAGCGGCGTGGCGAAGGTGGAGTCCACGACGGTGATCGGCCCGGTGATCGCCCCGAGCTCGTCGAGATCGACCAGATCGAGCCGCGGGTTCGCCGGCGTCTCGGCGAGCACCACCATCGTCTCGCCGGGCCGGACCGCCTCGGCGAACGCACCGGGCCGCGTCCCGTCGACCAGGGTCACCTCGATCCCCACCCTCGGACAGAGCTGGTTCAAGAGCTGCAGCGTGCCGCCGTAGCACTGCCGCTGGGCGACCACGTGGCTGCCCTTCCCGCACAGGCTCATGACCGTCGCGAAGATCGCCCCCATCCCCGAGGCGAACGCAAGGGAAGCCTCGGCACCCTCGAGCTCGGCGAGCGCGTCCTCGAACGCCCGCACCGACGGGTTCCCGTGGCGGGTGTAGAAGCGCGTCGCCCGCGGACGGGTCGCCAGTCGGCGTGCCTCACGGATCGTCGGCACCTCGAACGCGGTCGTCGCCCACACGATCGGAGCCAGCGCACCGTCGTTGTCGGCACGGCCGGCCGTGATCGCGCGCGTCTCCGGTGCGAGGCCGGTCTCGGGCTCGGGGTCGGGGGAACGGACCATCGGGGGACGTCGCTTTCCGGTTCGGACGACACAGGGGCTCGGCGAGGACACTTGGTTGCCCGGTGGACCGGACCGCATCCCGGCCTCCCAGAGGAGACCGACCAGGCACCTTGGGTGTCCGACCCAGGTTGCCGGGTACCGACCGACGTCGGCACCGCTCTTGATGACCGGCGTATTCAACGCCGTCCCAGCGGCGCCGTCAACCGGGAGCAGCATGCGACGATGACCGCATGCCACGCACCGCCAGCGCCCTGTTCCTCCACGGGCACGCCGACACCCCCGAGAGACTCGGCGACGTCGCGTCCGCGCTCACGGCGCGCACCGGCATCCGCCCCGCCGTTCCCGCCGGACCGCTGGAGGTCGGGGACCACGCCGGACGTGCATGGTGGGGCGCCGACGAGGACGGGCCCGACGTCCGGACCCTCGACCGACTCCGCGCCGACCACGGCGACATCGACGTGGTCCTCGGGCACTCGCAGGGCGCGGCGGTCGCCCTCACCCTCGGCATCGGCCGACGGCTCGTCGTGATCGCCGGATTCCTGTGCGGTGCGCCGCCGCGCTTCGACCACACGCCCGACGTCCTCGTCCTCCATGGCGAAGCGGACGACGTCGTCGACCCCGTCCACGCGCGCATGATCGAACGTCGTGCTCGTGCCGCCGGCTGCGCGACCACGATGCACCTCCACGAGGGCGGCCACGCCCTCGACGCACGGACCGTTGCGACGGCGCTCGACTGGCTCGAGGGCTGAACCCGCGCGAACCGCTCAGGCGCCGAGCCGTCCGAACCGCGCAGGGCGACGGTCGAGCAGGGCACGTGCGCCCTCGGCGGCATCGGGGCCGGCGACGGCCGCCCACGCCGTGTCGTCGGCGTCGCGGAGCGCGTCGGCGAGACCGAGCCCGAGATGGTCGTAGACCATCCGCTTCGTCGCCGCCATCGCCTCCGGCGACGCGACCTCTGCGAGCCTCCGCACGTAGTCGCAGGCCGCGGCCACCACGTCACCGTCGACGAGGTGCTCGACCAGACCGCACCGCTCCGCAGCGACCGCGTCGATGCGCCGAGACGTCCACAGCAGGTCGAGTGCCCGACCGGGACCGAGCAGGCGCGGGAGCAGCCAACTCGTCCCGTGCTCGGCCACGAGACCTCGCTGCAGGAAGATCGTCGTGAACGATGCGTCCGGCCCCGCGAAGCGGACGTCGCAGGCCGCTGCGAGCACGAGACCGCCGCCGGCGGCGACGCCGTTGACCGCGGCGACGACCGGCTTCGGGACGGCGAGCAGGTACGAGAACAGGCCGGGCAGGTCCCCGCGTCGCGCACCGGTGTCCATGGAGGAGCGCGCCTGCTCCGCTCGGGAGGTCGTCTCCTCGAGCACTGCCGCGTCGAGACCCGAGCAGAACCCGCGTCCCGCGCCGGTGACGACGATCCCCACGACCGCCGGATCGGCCGCAGCCGAATCGACCGCCCGACGGAACGCCCGCAGCATGGGTGGCGTCAACGCGTTCAGACGCTCCGGGCGCTCGAGCCGGATGAGCGCGACCGGGTCGTCGACGGAGAGGGAGATCCCCTCCGAGGAGATGTCGCTCACGCCGACACCAGAGCGATCCGCATGCCACCGATGTGGACGAGACCGTCGGCGCCGAGCAGGCCGCGCGCCTCGGCACGGGACCGGACCGCCGCCACGTCGACGACCGCGACGTCGATCCCGCCGAGCCCCTCGGGACGGCCGTCGGTGCACGGCACGAACCGCACCGCCGCATTGTCGAAGGCGACCGTCGGGCGACCCGACGCGTCGGTCGACAGCGGCGACCCGGTGATCGCCGCCCACCGCGCCGCGAGCTCGGCGGGATGATCCGCCTGGACCTCCGCCGCGGTGATCGCCCGGACGAACTCGAGTCGCTGACCGCGCTTCCAGTCGGGACCGGCCGGTTCCCACGGGCCGTCGACGTCGTGCGCTCCTGGCCCGGTCTGCTCGTCGATCTCGAGGAAGGACCCCCCGGTGTCCTTCGGGTGCAACTGCATGCAGTGGTACTCGTGCGTGGAGAACTGGTAGGCGATCCGCACTCCGACCTCCGCGACCCGGGACCGTCGAGGGGCGTGGTCGTCGCACTGGGTGATCACCATGTAGCCGCCGTCGCCGCCACGCCGCTCGAGGTAGCGACCACCGGCGGTGCCCTCCTGCACCGGGGCGACGATCTCGACGAACTGGTTCCCGAACGGGAGGAGCGCGTTCTCGAGCCCGAAGGTGGCCACCCCGGGATCGGAGAAGCACACCTCGACACCGAAGGTTGCCCGCAGGTCGTCGACGACCGGAGCGAGCGACTGTGCGACGAGAGCGATCTGACGGAGACGGATCCACATGCGCCGCACGGTACCGCGTCGTCCGACCGGGCGCTCCCGAGTCGCAGAAACGCCCGAATACGGAGGAAATCATGTGATCCATCGACGGACGTCGACGGGTGGCGACGACGCGGCGTTCGGCAGATCGTCCGATTGCCGCCGCCTATCCACCATGTCGGCGCGCGAACGGACGAAACTTTCGCCGCTTGGTCGATCACCAACACGAAAGCAGGAACAAGCGATGAACAACACCCAGCTGATCGAGGCGGTCGCCGGCCACACCGGCGTCGACAAGAAGACCGTTGCGACGGTCGTCGCCGGCCTCGGTGACGTGATCCTCGCGTCGGTCACGAAGGGCGACACGATCGTCCTCCGCGGCGTTGCGAAGTTCACCAAGACGCAGCGGAAGGCTCGCATGGGCCGGAACCCCGCCACCGGCGCGCCGATCAAGATCGGCGCGAAGAAGGCGGCCACCGTCCGACCGCTCAAGCTCTACAAGGACACCGTCCTCGGCGTCGCTCCGGCGCCGAAGCTCGAGAAGAAGGTCGCCGCGGCCCCGGCGAAGCCCGCGGCGAAGAAGCCCGCAGCCAAGAAGCCGGCAGCAAAGCCCGCGGCGAAGAAGCCCGCAGCCAAGAAGCCGGCAGCAAAGCCCGCGGCGAAGAAGCCCGCAGCCA